>JAJZRT010000259.1 GCA_021802595.1 Pseudomonadota bacterium | reverse complement strand
ATCCACGCCGATTTCCCTAAGCTTCTCCAGGATGATTTCGTTTTCGACGAACTCGGCGATGATCTTGATTCCCATGACATGGCCGATGCGGTTGATGGATTCGACCATGGCGAAATCCACCGGGTCCTGCGCCATGTCCTTGACGAAGGCACCATCAATTTTCAGGTAGTCCACATTCAGGTTTTTCAGATAGGAATAGGAGGACATGCCGCTGCCGAAATCATCGAGCGCGAAGCAACAGCCGCGCTTCTTGAGTTCGGTGATGAAGTCGTTGGCCCGGCCGATGTTGGCGATGGCCGCCGTCTCGGTAATCTCGAAGCAAATCCGCTCGGCCGGAGCACCGGTGCGGGCGAATTCGTTCACAACGTACTGCAGGAAATTCCTGTCGCCGAGTGACTGCCCGGAAAGGTTGATGGACAGGAACTGCAGGTGATTGTCGCGGGTCAATGGATTCGCCACCAGCCATTCGAGCGTTTTTGTCACCACCCAGCGGTCCAGCATGGCCATGACGTTATAGCGTTCCGCCGCCGGAATGAACGCCATGGGGGGGATGATCGCGCCGTTCTCGTCCTGCATGCGCAGCAATATTTCGGCATGTTCGACGCTGTCGATCCCGCTCACTGCGACGATATTCTGGCGGTAAAGAAGCAGACGGTTTTCCTCGACTGCTTTGTGAATACGGGCGATCCATTGCATTTCCCCGTATCTGTCCGGCCATTTGTTTCCGCCCTGGAACACCTGGATGCGGTTTCGCCCTTCGTCTTTCGCCACGTAGCACGCGGCATCCGCAGCACTCATCACCGCCGCTGAATTCTCGCTTGACGCGGAGAGTTCCACCAGGCCGATGCTGGCCCCCACCTGGAAGATCTTGTCCTCCCAGACAAACCGGAAATCGGAGATTGTCTGGCGCAAGGATTCCGCGACCTGTTCGCCGCGTCCGATATCGCAGCCTTCCAGCAACACGCCAAACTCGTCCCCGCCCAAACGCGCCAGAGTGTCGCTGTGACGCACCTTGTGGTCCAGCAGGATACCGATTTGCGCCAGCAACTGATCGCCCGCCACGTGACCGCACGTGTCGTTGACCACCTTGAACTGATCCAGGTCGAGATACAGCAGGACGTGCCGCTTGTGTTCCCGCTTCGCACTTTCCAGGGCGTCTTCGAGCTTGCGCTCGAATTCGCGCCGATTGGCCAGGCCCGTCAGCGAATCATGGCTTGCCTGGTGGGAAAGCTGATGCGCCAGCTTGCGTGCGTGACTCACATCCTGGCACACCATGACGGCACCGATCACTTCACCCGTATCGTTTCGCATGGGCGCCGCAGAGGCCTCGATCGCGATCACCGTGCCGTCCTTGCGCCGCAGCGCAGCATGGGCATGCAGGATTTCCACGCTGTTGTTCTCAAGGCAGTCCTGTACCGGATTACGCATGGGCTCGTCGGTATCGTCATGCACGAGCTTGATCACACTGTCCACGGGCAGGCCGCGCGCTGCATCGTTGCGCCAGCCGGTCAGGCGCTCGGCGACTGGATTCAGGTATTGCACCTCCGTTGTGGAGTTGGTGGTGATGACGGCATCGGTGATGGACTGCAGCGTGACTTCGGCGCGTTCCTTTTCTCTGAACAGTTCCACTTCCGATTGGGTGGCGCGGGTCAATGCGTCGCGCAGATCAGCCTGTTGTTGCACGATGGAATCGAGCGCCCGGTTGATGAACTTGGCCAGAAAGCCGAATTCGTCGCCGCGTGTTTCGTCGAAACGGGAACCGGCGTTTCCATTGGAAAAGCTTTCCGCCGCCGCAACCATGTTGAAGAAAGGCCGGGATAACATGCGTTGCAGGATTTGCTGCAGGATCAGACCGAATGTCATCACCAGCAGGCCGATCGATATCAGGATTTTCTTGCGG
Organism: Pseudomonadota bacterium; assembly: GCA_021802595.1. The sequence continues at coordinate 3,949 of JAJZRT010000259.1, read as the reverse complement.
TAATCCGCAATCGTTTTCTTCAGGCTGGGAAACAGCACCCTGATCTGGATGGGGTTACCCTCGACGCCCGCCTTCGGGACGTGAAGCGGCAGCGTCTGCGATATCGATTCCTGATCGGCATGTTTATCGCCGATCAGCAGAACATCGTTCCCGCTCTGGAGTTCAACCGCTTCGAAGTGGAGACCGGGGCTCAGCGTTTCGATGACCTGCAGCAAACTGCTGCGTGCGTTCTTCAGTTGGCCGGTTGCAAGATGGCTTTCTTCAATATGCTCGGTAAGCTCGCGCGCCAGGAGCTTTGTTTCGTTGGCGTTGCGGGCACCGAGTTCGTTTTCCCGGCCTTTCAGTACGACAAAGGCGATGACCAGCCCCACCAGCACCATGCCCCAGAAAACAATGCCGGCAATTTTTACCGGCAAGCCGCTGGTGAGGGTGTCGTTTGCTATTTCTTTCAACCCGTCTTTCACCGGCACCCGGCCCATTTCACGCAGATCAGACCCGGGCAGACGCCGCTGGCCCCCGCACCAAGAATGGCGAACCCCATGAACCAGGGGAAAAACCACATCCTGTCGTAGAACAGCACATAGGTGATGAGCAGCATCAGGCCGACGATCAAACGCCAGGCGCGTTCTGCCTCGAAATTGAACCGGATTCTCCGCTGGAAGGGCGCCAGATTGCTGTCTGCTGCGGGTTCCCCCTGCTGCTTGCGCAGCAGCAAGGGCACGCGCAAATTGGTGGCGCCTTCGAAGAAAAGCATGCCGATGAGGCCATACATCAAATAGCCGATTTCAAAGTACAACGCTATCAGCAGCAACATGCCGAGTATCAGCCGGTACATTCGATCGCTCATGCTCTCTTCCAGTCTTGTTTGTATGGCGCATCAGACTTCGCCCAGTCAGGGACGATGCCGCAAATGCGCCAGATAAAGAGGCGGTCATTGGGGCAATACGTAAGATTGTTTCGGCTGTTTGACGGATTTCTGTAGCAGAAGACTCATCCGGCACTTCAAGGCTCAGTCTTCTCGTCCCGACAGCGTTGAACTGACCGGTCCGTTGCCTGTGCGGCAACCGCGCCCAAAATAGCCCTAACGGGGCGCTTGCCAGCAGTTGTTGCCGACCTGGAAGCTCATCGAGAGCTGTTCGCTGGAGGGATACAGCACGTATTTGAGCCCCAGATAATCCGAACCTTTGCGCCAGAACATCGCCAGCAGGTTCTTTTCGCCACTGGCAACGACGCTGGTGTAGGGAATGACCTTGAGCGGGTTGCCGTACAGATTGGAATAGTTTGATGCGATGGTGACGAAGTTGCGGAAATCCGGTTCGACTTCCTGGTCGAATGCCACCAGCCTGTCGTTGCAGAACGTGAACAGAAAACGGCGGCCACCCGGATTATTGGGCAGGTCGTAGGCAAACAGCCCGTCGTTTCCGACCGGCAGGGTCTTGTCGAAATTCCAGGTCTTGAGGGCCTGCTCGACCTCGCTGCGGCTCATGCCGTTTTTGAATTCGCCGACCTCCCAGGCCTGGACGGGCAGGGCGAGCAGCAATCCGGCAAACAGGCAGAACGTTTTCGTTTTGATTGTCATGGCATGCAAGAAGTCAGGCAGGGGCTTAGCATACCGCAGGGCCGCGAGGTCACCTGCCGCTGACGGCGCCAAAGACCTTTTTCAGCAGGTCGCTGCCGGCCTGCATCGGGTTGGCGCGAATGGCTGCTTCTTTTTCCCCGATCAAGGTATAGAGTCGGTCGAGCGCCTGCTGCGTGACGTACTGCTCCACATTGGCCTGCTTCTTGTCGACCAGATTGAATTGTGCTGCCATGCCCGCGTACTGGTTGTATTGCTGGGCCAGGCCGACCTTGTCGGTGTTGGCCTTGACGATGGGGGCGAAGCGTTCGGTGAGTTTGGCCTCGGTTTTCCTGCGGAAGAAATCGGTGGCCGATGTCTTGCCGCCGGTGAGGATGCCCCTGGCATCTTCCAGCGTCATCGCCTTAACTGCATTTACCAGCAGCGGTTTGGCTTCCGGCACGGCGGCTTCGGCGGCGCGGTTCATCGACAGCACCAGTTCGTCGGCCTGCTTGCCCATGCCGAACATGCGCATGGCTTTTTCGGCTTTCTGCAGGCTGGGCGGGAGCGGAATTTTCAGCGCGGCGTTGCCGAAGAAGCCGTCTTTCTGACCGAGTTGCGCGACGGCTGCATCGGCGCCGCGCGTGAGCGCTTCCTTCAGCCCGGAATTGATCTCGGCGGTCGAGAGCGCATCGACGTTGCCGGTCGTGGCGGTCTCGCTGGCAGGTTGGCTGGTTACGCCCTTCAGAATTCCGCTCCAGTCGAAGGCGTAGGCAGGCAGGCTCAGCGCAAGGCCGGCTGCCAGCATGATCCAGCGCTTTGAAATAAATGCAGCCATGATGTGTCTCTTGGGGCGTGTCGGGTTACAGCACTTCTGCAGCATAGTCTGCCAGACGCGAACGTTCACCCCGCTGCAGGGTGACGTGGCCGTTGTGCGGCCAGCCCTTGAAGTGATCGACCACGTAGGTGAGGCCGGAACTGCCTTCGGTGAGATAGGGCGTATCGATCTGCGAGATGTTGCCGAGGCACACCACCTTGGTGCCGGGGCCGGCGCGGGTGATCAGCGTCTTCATCTGCTTGGGCGTGAGGTTCTGCGCCTCGTCGATGATGAGAAACTTGTTGAGGAAGGTGCGGCCGCGCATGAAGTTGAGCGATTTCACTTTTATTCGGCTGCGGACCAGGTCCTGCGTGGCGGCGCGCCCCCAGTCGCCGGCCTCGTCGTCACTCTTGTTCAGCACGTCGAGGTTGTCTTCAAGTGCGCCCATCCACGGCGTCATCTTTTCCTCTTCGGTGCCGGGCAGAAAACCGATGTCCTCGCCCACCGGCACGGTGACGCGGGTCATGATGATCTCGCTGTAGAGCTTTTTGTCGAGTACCTGTGCCAATGCGGCGGCCAGGGTCAGCAGGGTCTTGCCGGTTCCGGCCTGGCCGAGCAGCGTGACGAAGTCGATCTCGGGATCCATCAGCACATTGAGCGCGAAGTTCTGCTCGCGGTTGCGCGCGGTGATGCCCCAGACGTTGTTCTTGTGGTGGGTATAGTCGCGCACGGTGACCATCTCGGCCACCTTGCCCTCGACCTTCAGCACCTTGGCGTAGAGCGGATTGGGGCCTTCCTGAAAGACGAATTCGTTGGGCAGTATGCTCGAAACCAGGGGGCCCTTGATGCGGTAATAGGTCTGGCCATTGGCCTGCCACGATTCCATGCCCTTGCCGTGCGTGTCCCAGAAGTCGGCAGGCAGTTCGCGCAAGCCGGCGTAGAGCAGATCGGTGTCTTCCAGCACCTTGTCGTTGAAGTAGTCCTCGGCGGGCAGGCCAAGCGCACGCGCCTTGATGCGCATGTTGATGTCTTTCGACACCAGGATGACCTGACGCTTGGGGTGGTGGCGCGAGAGGAACAGCACCACGCCGAGGATCTGGTTGTCGACCTTGCTGGTCGGCAGGCTCATAGGGATGTCGCCGCTGATTGCCTGGGTCTGCAAAAACAGCCGGCCGGTGGCGGCGTTGTGGCTGTGCGGCGAGAGCGGCACGCCGTCCTCGATGGTGTCGAGCTTGCTGACGATTTCGTCGATGAAGCGGCTGGCCTGGCGCGCATTGCGCGACACCTCGGTCATCCCCTTCTTGTGCAGGTCGAGTTCTTCCAGGGTGGCGATCGGCACGTAGATGTCGTGCTCCTCGAAGCGGAACAGGCTGGTGGGGTCGTGCATCAGCACGTTGGTATCCAAAACGAACAGCTTGGTCTGGGCGGTGGCTTTTCTTCTCGGCATGGCGTGGTCGTGGTGACTGAGGATGAGGATGCATTCATCCTACCTCAAGCGGATGGCTGCCTGTCCAGTGAAAAAAGTAAACCTGAAACAGGCAGGCCGGCACGGATCGGGGGGCGGATTTCTCAGTAGA
>JAJZRT010000258.1 GCA_021802595.1 Pseudomonadota bacterium | reverse complement strand
CGTTCTCGATGCAGCCGGCCAGCCTGCTGCAGGTCAAGCAGCAGGTGCTGAAATCCCACCTCGAAGAGCTGACGTCCCCCACGCAGAAGCTGCTGAAGAACACCGATCCGGAGAAGACGCTGGTGCTGTTGAACCGCCTGAACGGCTAGCGGCGTGACGGGTGCCTAGGCCGTGAGCTGCGCGGCCATGCGGACAAGCTCCGCCTTGTCGTTGCGCAGCGCGCCGATTTCTTCCTTGATCTGCGCCATGCGGTTGTGCAGCGTGCCCATGTTTTCCAGGATGCGCTGCAGGCTCGCCAGCCGCGTGTCGAGATACTGCTTGTGCTCGCGAATGCGCGTCATGATCGGGTCGAGCGCGATGCGCAGCCAGCGTTCGGCCTCCAGCCGCGCGAGCTTGAACGCCTTGCGCGCCTCCTCGGCCAGACCGGCATAGAAACGCCGGATCATGAAACGTTTTTCCAGCATCAGGTTGGCGGGATCCTTGCAGAAAGCCTCGGTCTCCCGGGTCAGCGCATCCAGCCGGTTGCGGTAGGCGCCCAGGTCCAGCCGCGGCACCTGCATTTTCGGCAGGTTGTGATTGCGGTGAAACCGCTGGTAGGCCTGGTCGAGCGCATCGAGCATGTTGTCGGCCAGCTGGCTTGCCTGCTGGAAACGGTCGCCCATCTCCTCGCTCAGGTGGCGGATGCCACCGGTCAGCCCGCGCGTGGTCCAGCTGGTCTCCATGGCCTCGCGGCCCGCCTTCAGGATCGCGTCCAGCGTTTCCTCAGACAGGTGCGACAGCAGATGCTCGCCCTGGCCCTGCACCATCTTCCGGGTGATGCGGAACTGCTCGGCGGTGGCGTCGTAGCTGTCTTTTTCCTGCTGCAGGCTGGCGCGCGTCTGTTCGATCAGCTCGCGGTTCTTGCCCGACAGCTGGGTCAGCTGGATCAGTTCGTCGCTGCTGCGCTTCAGCCGTGCGGCCAGATCCAGCCGGCTCTCGTCGAGCAACGCCGCCACTTCGCGGCTGACCGCGTGGTAGAGCATGTCGCGGCGCGCGGGGATGACCTGGTGCGCCAGCAGATATTCCAGCGATTCGATGCCCGAACGTACGCGCAAGGCAGCATCGCCACGGATGGTGGCCGCCAGCGCCTTCTGTGCCGACACGGTGAACACGCGGCTGCGCGGCAGCTTCAGCACGCGCGCGGTTTCCTCGGCCTGGCGCTCGATGGTCGCCTGCACCTCGGAATCGCTCTTGAGCTCGTCCCACAGCATGTCGATCTTGTTCAGCACCGCCACGTGATAGTTGGAATGGCGGTGAACATGTTTCTGCCAGATTTCGAGATCGGAACGGGTCACGCCGGTATCGGTCGCCAGCAGGTACATAACCGCATGCGCGTCGGGAATCACCGACAGGGTGAGCTCGGGTTCGGCCCCCAGCGCGTTGAGTCCTGGCGTATCGAGGATCGTCAACCCGGCCTGCAGCAGCGGATGCGGGTAATTGACCGTGGCATAGCGCCAGGCCGGCACTTCCACGGTGCCGTCGGCGCGCAGCAGGTGGCGTTCGCTGTCGTCCTCGCCGCTCCACAAGCCCAGCTCGATGGCGTCCACGGCCGCCAGCGGCTTGGTCTCGGTGAGTTTTTTCAGGCTCTCCTGCAACTGGCGTGGATCGGTGGGATCGAGCAACACCCGGCACCACTCGATCGGCATGTGCTTGAGGCGCGCCAGCGATTCCCCGCGGCGGCGCGTTTCGATCGGCAGCAGGCAGAGGCTCGGCACCTCGTCCGGGTTCGAGAACAGTTCGGTCGGGCACATGGTGGTGCGCCCGGCATCGGACGGCAGCAGGCGCTGGCCATGGTCGGCAAAAAACAGGGCATTGATGAGTTCGGTCTTGCCGCGCGAAAACTCGGCAACGAAGGCCACCACCAGCTTGTCCTGGCGCAGGCCCGCCGCGGTATCGGCCAGGCGCAGGGTGCGTTCGGCGTCGATGCCGTGCTGGCGGTCGAGCCAGTCGGCATAGTCGGTAATCGCCGTTGCCAGCCGCAATCGCCGCTCGCTGTACTCGGCGACTTCCTGTTCCAGGTGGACACTCATGTTTGACTGTTTTTCTCGATATCACGCCAGGGTGCGTCGGCGCCCCGCACCGCCACGGTTTTCTGCCGCGAGGTTTCGCCCCGCACCAGGCGCACCGCCGATTTAGGCAGCCCCAGTCGCGCGGCCAGCCAGCCCAGCAGATGCGCATTCGCTTTGTTATCGACCGGTGGCGCGGCAATCTTTAGTTTCAGGCGGCCACCATGCTCGCCAACGGCGGCGGTCACCTTCGCGCCCGGCTGTACATGCAGTTCCAGCAGCCAGTCCGCACCATTGCGGTGCGCCCAGACAGGGGCCTGTTCCGGCTCAGAGGGCGCCAAGCAGTGCCCGCTCCAGCGCCAGCACCGGCACCATCAGGATCAGCTGGCACAGGATGAACAGCACCAGCGGCGTCAGATCCACATTGGCCAACGTGGGAACGATGCGCCGCAGCGGGCGCAGGAAGGGCTCGGTCAGTTCGTAGACCACCGGCATCAGCGGCGTATTCGAATTGACCCACGACAGCACCGCGCGCACCAGGGTCAGGCCGATGATCATGTAGACCGCCAGGCTGACCAGCCGCACCGCCGCCAGCCCGAGCATGACCGGCCACACCCGGGCGCCCGCCAGGGCGAAGGGGAACCCGTCCAGCCAGTAGCCCGCGGTCACCACCGCCAGTTCGACCAGCCAGGCGAGCAGCAGGCAGGCCCAGTCGAGGCCGAACAGGCCCGGCACCACGCGGCGCAGCGGCTTGACCGCAAAGTCGGTGACGGCGACGATGAACTGCGCGAAGGGATTGCGGAACGGCACCCGGAATAGCTGCATCATGAAACGCAGCAGCACCGCCACCACGAACAGGTTGCCCAGCGTCTGGATCAGGAAGTGCAATGCGCCCGAGATCATGCAAGCCGCCCCAGTTCGTCGCCCAGTTCGGCACTGCGCAGGCTGGCCGCCTCCACCGCCTGACCAATGCCGGTTTTGACCGCCGCCGCCTCCAGCGCCGCGATGCCGCGTTCCGTGGTGCCGCCCTTGGAGGTGACGCGCTGACGCAGGAGGGCGGGCTCCTCGCCCGATTCGAGCGCCAGCTTGGCGGCACCGAAGAAAGTCTGCAACGCCAGCTGACGCGCCGTTTCCGCCGGCAGGCCCTGCGCCACGGCCGCCGCCTCCAGCGATTCGATGAAATAGAAGACGTAGGCCGGGCCGCTGCCCGACACGGCGGTGACCGCATCCAGCCGGGATTCGTCCTCCACCCACACCACGCCGCCCACGGCCCGCAGCACCGTCTCGGCCTGCGAGCGCGCGTCCTGGTCAACGTCGGGCGGTGCATACAAGCCGCTGATGCCGGCCCGCACCAGCGCGGGGGTATTGGGCATGGTGCGCACGATGCGCCGGTGCCCGCCCAGCCAGCGCGCGAGGTCGGCCACCCGCACCCCGGCGACGATCGAGATCACCAGATGACCTGCGAGACGCGACGCCAGCGCGGCCGCCACCCCGGGCAGGGTCTGCGGCTTCACCGCCAGCACGACTAGGGGATGCAGCCGCGCCTGCGAAAGATCCGTGTGGACCACGACGCCGAAACGCGCAGACAGCTGCGCCCGCGCATCGGCATTGATTTCCACCACCTCGATGTCGGTGGGCTGGGTGCCACTGGCGACCAGGCCGCCGATGATGGCAGCGGCCATGTTGCCGCCACCGATGAAGCTTACTTTATGCATTTTTCCTGATCCTTTCGCCAAAGAGTGCAGTGCCGATTCGAACGATCGTCGCACCTTCCAGAATCGCCGCCGCCAGATCGCCCGACATGCCCATCGACAGGGTGTCGAGCGCAAGACCCCGCGCGCGCAGCGCGTCGTAGAGTTCGCGCACCTGCCGGAATGCGGCACGCTGGGCGGCCACCCCGGAGACCGGCGCGGGAATCGCCATCAGGCCGCGCAGCCGGATATTGGGCAGTTTCGCCACGGCCTCGGCCAATGCGGGCAGTTCGGCCGGCGCCACGCCGCCCTTGCTCGCCTCGCCGCTGACATTCACCTCGATGCACACCTGCAGCGGCGGCAAACCGGCCGGGCGCTGGGCCGACAGGCGCTCGGCGATTTTCAGGCGGTCGATGCTGTGCACCCAGCCGAAGTTTTCGGCGATCGCCCGCGTCTTGTTGCTCTGGATCGGCCCGATGAAGTGCCATTCGAGCGGCAGATCGCGCAGCGCCGCCTGCTTGTCCAGCGCTTCCTGCAGGTAATTCTCGCCGAATTCGCGCTGCCCGCAGGCGGCCAGGCCGCGCACCGCCGCCGCGTCGAAGGTCTTGCTGACGGCCAGCAGACGCACCTCCGCCACATCGCGCCCGGCCTCTTTCGCGGCACGCGCCACCTGTTCCTGTACGGCACGCAAACGGGCACCCGCCGGGCTGCCGCCCAGCGGCATGCCGGGCTCAAGTTTGCGCGTTTCCAGGCCGTTATCCATAGCGCTTATTATCTGACAAAACCCCACCCAACACTGAACGAGGCACGCGTGGATATTTCTGAACTGCTGGCTTTTGCCGTCAAGAACAAGGCGTCGGACCTGCACCTCTCGGCCGGCCTGCCGCCGATGATCCGCGTCAACGGCGACATCCGCCGCATCAACCTGCCGCCGATGGACCACAAGGACGTGCACCGCATGGTGTACGACATCATGAACGACAGCCAGCGAAAGGTGTACGAGGAAACGCTGGAAATCGACTTCTCGTTCGAGATTCCCTCGCTGGCGCGCTTCCGCGTCAACGCATTCAACCAGCAGTACGGCGCCGGCGCGGTGTTCCGGACGATTCCCTCCAAGGTGCTGACGCTCGAAGAACTCAACGCGCCGCCGATTTTCAAGGAAATCTCCGACCAGCCGCGCGGCATCGTGCTGGTCACCGGGCCGACCGGTTCGGGCAAATCGACCACGCTGGCGGCGATGATGGACTACGTCAACGAAAACCAGTACGCGCACATCCTCACCGTCGAGGACCCGATCGAATTCGTGCACCAGAGCAAGAAGTGCCTGATCAACCAGCGCGAGGTCGGGCCGCACACGCTGTCGTTCAACAACGCCCTGCGCAGCGCGCTGCGGGAAGACCCGGATGTCATCCTGGTCGGCGAATTGCGCGATCTCGAGACGATCCGCCTCGCGCTCACCGCCGCCGAAACCGGCCACCTGGTGTTCGGCACGCTGCACACCTCATCCGCCGCCAAGACCATCGACCGCGTGGTCGACGTGTTCCCGGCCGCGGAAAAGGAAATGGTGCGCTCGATGCTGTCCGAATCGCTGCGCGCGGTGATCTCGCAGACGCTCTTGAAGACCAAGGATGGCAACGGCCGCGTCGCCGCGCACGAGATCATGATCGGCACGCCCGCCATCCGCAACCTGATCCGCGAAAACAAGGTGGCGCAGATGTATTCGGCGATCCAGACCGGCGGCAACCTGGGCATGCAGACGCTCGATCAGTGCCTGCAGGACCTGGTCAAGCGCAATATCGTTGCATCCGCCGTGGCGCGCGCCGCGGCGCAAAACAAAGACTCGTTCCTGGGTTGAGGACTGAACGATGAACGCCGAAAAAACCATCCACGACCTGCTGCGCCTGATGCTGGCGAAGAACGCCTCCGACCTCTTCATCACCGCCGGCTTCCCGCCCGCGATCAAGGTCGACGGCAAGATCACCCCGGTGTCGAACCAGAGCCTCACCCCCGCGCACACCAGCGAACTGGCGCGCTCGATCATGAACGAGCGCCAGTGGCGCGACTTCGAGGCGACCAACGAATCCAACTTCGCGATCAGCCCGCGCGAGATCGGCCGCTTCCTCGTC
>JAJZRT010000257.1 GCA_021802595.1 Pseudomonadota bacterium | reverse complement strand
GAGGTGGAAACCCTGCGCGCGCTGGAAGACGCGCTGCTCGAATTCGCCGGCTGCGTGCTGGTGATCTCGCACGACCGCTGGTTCCTCGACCGCATCGCCACCCACATCCTCGCCTTCGAGGGCGATTCGCAGGTGAGCTTCTTCCCCGGCAACTACCAGGAATACGAAGCCGACAAGAAGAAGCGCCTGGGCGAGGAGGGTGCCAAGCCCAGGCGCATCCGCTACAAGCCGATCAGCCGTTGAGGTCAGCGTGAACTGCCTGCCTCGCGTATGCCGTCACGGTGCGGGGTCTCAGTTGTTGGTCAGGGGTTTGTCCAACTCCAGTTCCAGTTTTTGCAGTTCCCACTTGGCCTCGGCATGGGTGGAATCCAGTTCCAGTACTTTCTGGAAATCCCCGGCGGCTTCATTCAGCCGCTGCAGCCCCAGGTTCGCGCGGCCGGATGCCATCCAGGCCTGTGGATTGTAAGGTTCCTGGCGCGCCCATTCCTGGGTGAGCTGCAACAGGTCCTGCCATTTCTTTTTCGCGCTGAGGTCGCAGGCAGCCAGAAAGTAGCCGCTGCTGCGCGAGGGACTTTCCCAGAAAGGTTCCTGATCCTGGCGGTCGGACAGCGGGCGCAGGCTCAACTGCTTCATCCAGCCGATGGGAATGGCGAAATGGAAAATGCCGCCGCTATGAGACTTGAACGTGAGGATGCCGACCAGTTCCCCCGCGTCGTTGAACAGACCGCCGCCGCTGGCGCCCGGCTCGAACTGGGCCGAGGTCTGGATGACCTTGCCGCCATCGCAGTCGCAGGTGAACAGGCCCTTGACGCGGCCTGTGCTGGCGCTGAACGTGCCGCCAGAATAGCCCGCCGCATATACCGTCTGGCCCACCCGGAGGCTGCCCGGCTCGGCGACCGGCGGCGGCTTTCCGGAGTAGCCGGGCAGCTTGAGCAGGCACAGATCCCGGTAGGCATCCCCCATGACCGGGCTGGCGAGCCAGGACGTTTCTCCTTGGGACACCTTGATTTCGCGGGCATTGCGTACCACGTGGCAGTTGGTGATGAGTCGCTCCGGGGCGATCAGCACCCCGGAACCGAGTTCTCGCATGCCGTCGTTGCGGACCACGTCGATTTTCAGAACCCAGTTATCCCACGCCGGCTGGGAGGCGGCAAAAGATAGGGCGGCGCTGGCCAGCCAGAACGGCACCGTCTGGGCGAGGGTCAGGAAGAATCCACGTTGCAGCATGAGCATTTATGACCCGGGTAGACGATACGCGAGATTAATAAATTCAATATTCGGAGCAAACAAAGGCGACTATAAAAATGAATTAGAGAGGAGGGCTAAGGATAATGCGGAAAAAAGACCGGCTTCAAGGTCGGGAGTTCCGGCCACAAGGGCGTAAGTGGCCCTGCCGGCCTGTTTCGGAAGGAGTATGCACCATGAAAACTGTCCGAATGAGTGTGGCGTTGGCCAGCATGGCAGGGGCTGCCTTGCTGGTTCTTGCGGTTCCCGTTACCCAGGCTGCGACCTGGGATAACTTCTACAGCAACGCCAGCAAGCCTTTACCCAGCAGTTCAACTCAGCAGATCGCATCCACGGCGTCTCCCGGCCAGGGGTTCGATATCTATAACTCAGGCGACGGCGTCAAAATCGGCGCCCATGAGCAAGCCTATATGGGGACGTCCCTGGGCTCGGCAGCGAGCAGTGGCTGGGATATCTACCAGATGGGCGAGGGCGACCGTGTGCCTTGATAAAAGCTGACTTCCCGGCACGGTGCCTTGAAGATTCCGTCAAGGCGTCGTGCGTGGCTTCGTCGCTTGGCGCTTGTCAGTAGTGCGGCGGGATTTCGTCGCGCGGCGTGCGCGTCTCGTCGGCCCGTGCATCCTTCATCCTGTCGTTCAGCAGGCGCATCTGCTGCTGCAGGGAATCGATCTGGTCCTGCTGCCGGACCACGGTCTGGTTGAGTGTTTCGAGCAGGTCTTCGGCGAAAGCGAGTTTGGTTTCGATGTCGGTCAGGCGGCTTTCAATCATGGTGCGGGTGCTTTCAGAAGTGGCGTGACCAGTTTCTCCAGCCGGGCGTAATACACCTGCCCGGCGATCCTGTGACGGATGTGGCCGTCGGCGTCGAGGATGAACGAGGTCGGCACGCTCGACACGCTGCCGAACGCAGCGGCCACCGAAGGATTGGTCGGAACGGCCGGTAGGGCATAGCCCTTGTCCTTCATCCAGGCGACAATTTTTTCCGGCGGATCGTCGACGCTGATCGCGACGACCTCGAAGCCGCGGCTGCGATTGTCCTGCAGGAAGCGCTCGATCGCCGGCATCTCCTTGCGGCAATACGGGCACCAGGTTGCCCAGAAGTTCACCAGCACGACCTTGCCCTTGAGGGCCTCGCTGCCCAGCGTCCGGCCATCGGGCAGCGTGACCTGCCAGGGCGCGACGCCGCGATTCTCATCGCTGACCTCGGCTGGCGGACGAAACCACAGGTACGCGATCAAACCCAGTAAAATCAGGGTCAGCGGACTCGGCGTCCACTTCTTGATGAGGGCTTGTCTATCCATGTTGTGGCTGAAATCGTTCCATATTGTGATGGTGGTGAGCTGGTTCGCCGGGCTGTTCTACCTGCCGCGCATCTTCGTCAACCTGGCGATGGAAACGAATGACGCGGCCTGCGACCGCCTGCTGCTGATGGCCCGCAAATTGTATCGGTTCGTCACGCCCATCATGGTGCTTACCCTGGTGACCGGCATCTGGCTGTGGCTGGCGTACTTCCCGTTCAGCATGAACTGGATGTGGGCGAAGCTCGCGCTGGTCGCCGGCCTGGTCGGCTATCACCATGTGTGCAAGAGCCTGTTGCGCGCGTTCGAAGCCAGACAGAACACCAAATCGCATGTTTGGTTCCGCTGGTTCAACGAAATCCCGGTGATCGCGCTGCTGGTTGTCGTGCTGCTGGTGGTGCTGAAGCCGTTTTGAGCCTGTCATTGCGAGGCGCGCAGCGACGAAACAATCCAGGCGTTCGCAATGACCTACCTCACCCAACATTGAAAGAAAGCCCTGTTTGAAGCCCGAACCCCGCCGTAAACCGACGCCGCATCCCGTCCGCCCCGAGCGCGAGGCCCTGCCGCCCGCCAGTCATTTCGCCACCTGCCCGCGCGGGCTGGAGGAGCTGCTGGTTGCCGAATTGAAGGCCGCCGGCGCAGAGGTGGTGCGCCAGTTGCCCGCCGGCGTGCTGTTCACCGCCGACGCCGCCGCCGAGATGCGCGCCAACCTCGGCTCGCGCATCGCCACCCGCATCCTGCGCAAGGTCGGCTACACCCGCTATCGCAAGGAAGAGCACATCTACCGCGCCGCGCTCGACCTGCCGTGGCCGGAGTGGTTCGACGTCGGCAAGACCATCGCGGTGAAAGTCGGCGCACAGAATGCGCCCTTGAAGAGCCTCAATTTCATCACGCTGAAGATCAAGGACGCCATCTGCGACCGCTTCCGCGAGGAAACCCGTGAGCGTCCGAGCGTCGACACCGAGTCGCCCGACGTGCCGGTCTATGCCTTCTTCACCCCGGACGCGGTGACCTTCTACCTCGACACCAGCGGCGAGCCGCTGTTCAAGCGCGGCTTCAAGCGCGAGGCAAGCGCGGCGTCGATCAAGGAAAACCTCGCCGCCGGGCTCTTGATGCTGTCCGGCTGGGAGCCCGGCACGCCCTTGCTCGACCCCATGTGCGGCGCCGGCACCATCCTGCTCGAAGCGGCCGACATGGCGTTGAACCGTGCGCCGGGGCGCGGCCGGCATTTCGCGTTCGAGCACTACCGCGATTTCGACGCCGCGCTGTGGCAGCGCATCAAGGACGAGGCCAAGGCGAAGGAAAAGCCGCTCACGCGCCTGCCGATCTTCGGCGCCGACCAGGACCGCTGGGTACTCGACAAGGCGCGCAACAACCTTGAGGCCGCGGGCTATGCCGATGCGATCGAGCTGAAAGTATCCGATGTCCTCGATCTGAAGGCCCCCGCGCCGGCAGGCACCATCGTCACCAACCCGCCCTACGGCGAACGCATCGGCGAGGCCGAGGAACTGGCCGAGTGGTATCCGCAGCTGGGCGACTGGCTGAAGCAGAACTTCGCCGGCTGGGATGCGTGGATCATTTCCGGCGACCCCTTGCTGCCGAAGGCGATCGGCCTCAAGGCGAGCCGCCGCATCCCGCTGTTCAACGGACCGATCGAGACGCGCTTTTTGCAGTACAAGGTGATTGCGGGGTCGATGAAGACGAAGAAGCCAGATGCGGCGAATTAAATCATTCGGGGTGGTCTTCACTGAATGCGGCGGTGCTGAGGTCTTTTCTCGCCGCCGTCTGAATTACGTTAGGGCAACTACGCGCTCTTATGGATAAAATACAATTCCTTACTATCGTTATCACCGCTGCCATAAGCGTAATTGCAAAAGAACTTGTCACCTGGCTAGTTACGATCATTAAGGATGCTAGCGCGATCAAGAGTGCGGGCGCCAAGCTGCGAGTTGTGTTCTCCAAGTCCAATCGCGTTGTGATGATGGATGCGTTTGTCATCGTTTTTTATATAAGCGTTTTGGTTAATTTTGGCAGGGGGGATTCTCCACCCACGCGCTTAGAGATATTGATTGTCATTGGGGCTGTGCTGGCCCTCATCTTTATGGCCATCGCTCTTGTCGTAGATATCGTGAAGGCCATGGGCGCACACAAGAAATCCAAGGGAATTGATGCTCAGCCCTAACCCCTCGTATATGAGCCCCCCAACAACTGCGCTGTTGGGGAGCTCCGTGCTATCGTGCCAGTTACCTCAAATGTTGGGACCAAACGCGCTCAGCTTCGCGTTTCTACCGAACAAACCGACCAGCGTTAGTAGTCAGGCAGTCCAAAGCCGGCAATGAAAAACGGGGTGCCAAGCACCCCGTAATTCTTTTACATCCCCGACGCCTCAAACGATGTCGAGGTGATCCAGCCCCGCCATCATGTCGCGCCCCTTGGCTTCCTGGCCGTGCAGCTTGATCTTCAGGCGCAGGTCGTTGAGGCTGTCGGCGTTTCTCAGCGCGTCCTCGTAGGACACCATGCCGGCTTCGTAGAGGTCGAACAGCGCCTGGTCGAAGGTCTGCATCCCCAGTTCGCGCGACTTCGCCATGATTTCCTTGATCTCGTGCACCTGGCCCTTGAAGATCAGGTCGGCGATGAGCGGCGAGTTGAGCAGGATTTCGACTGCGGCGACGCGGCCGTTGGTGCCCTTGCGCGGGATCAGGCGCTGCGAGATGAAAGACTTGAGGTTGAGCGACAGGTCCATCAGGAGTTGGTCGCGTTTTTCTTCCGGGAAGAAGTTGATGATGCGGTCGAGCGCCTGGTTGGCGCTGTTGGCGTGCAGGGTGGAGAGGCACAGGTGGCCGGTTTCGGCGAAGGCGATGGCGTATTCCATGGTGTCGCGGTCGCGGATTTCGCCGATGAGGATGACGTCGGGCGCCTGGCGCAGGGTGTTCTTCAGCGCGGAGAACCAGTTGTCGGTGTCGATGCCGACCTCGCGCTGGGTGATGATGGATTTCCGGTGCTCGTGCACGTATTCGATCGGGTCCTCGACCGTGATGATGTGGCCGGCATCGTTCTCGTTGCGGTAGCCCACCATCGCGGCCAGCGAGGTCGATTTGCCGGTGCCGGTGCCGCCGACGAAGATCACCAGCCCGCGCTTGATCATGGCGACGTCGCGCAGGATGGGCGGCAGGTTGAGCTCTTCCATCTTCGGGATCTTGGTGTTGATGGTCCGCATCACGACGCCGACGCGGCCCTGCTGCACGAACACGTTGACGCGGAAGCGGCCGATCTCGGGCGGGCTGATCGCGAAGTTGGATTCGTTGGTCGCCTCGAAGTCGCGCCACTGGCGCTCGTTCATGA
>JAJZRT010000256.1:617-5907 GCA_021802595.1 Pseudomonadota bacterium | reverse complement strand
GAGCGTGGGCCTGCTGAACATCGGCGAGGAAGACATCAAGGGCAACGAGATGGTGAAACAGGCAGCTGAACTGTTGCGCGACAGCCATCTCAACTTCTACGGCAACGTCGAGGGCAACGACATCTTCAAGGGCACGACTGACGTCGTGGTGTGCGACGGCTTCGTCGGCAACGTCACCCTGAAAGCCTCCGAAGGCCTGGCCAAGATGATTTCCATCACCCTGCGTGCCGAATTCCGGCGTAACTGGCGGACGCGCATCGCCGGTTTGCTGGCCTTGCCGGTGCTGAACGCCTTCAAGCGCCGGCTCGACCCCCGCCGCTTCAACGGCGCCACCCTGCTGGGACTCAAGGGTGTGGTGGTGAAGAGCCACGGCTCGGCCGACCGCTTCGCCTTCGAACACGCGATCGAAACCGCCAGCGACGAAGTCCGCAACAACGTGCTGAAACGCATTACCGACCAGATCCAACTCCTGCAACGGGTAGCCGCTTGACCTATTCCCGCATTCTAGGCACCGGCAGCTATCTGCCGGCCCGCATCCTGACCAACGCCGACCTCGAAAAGCTGGTCGAGACCAACGATCAGTGGATCGTCGAGCGCACCGGCATCCGCGAGCGCCACATTGCTGCCGAAGGCGAGTTCACCAGCGATCTTGCTGCTCATGCGGCGCGTGCCGCACTCGAGGCTGCAGGCGTCGCGGTCGACGACATCGATCTGCTGCTGGTTGCAACCACCACGCCCGATCTGGTGTTTCCAAGCACCGCCTGCATCGTGCAGTCCAAGCTCGGCATGACCAACGGCAAGCCTGCCTTCGACCTGCAGGCGGTATGCAGCGGTTTCGTGTATGCGCTGTCCGTGGCCGACCAGTTCATCAAGACCGGCGCGGCGAAGCGCGCGCTGGTGATCGGTGCCGACACGCTGTCGCGCATCACCGACTGGAACGATCGCAGCAACTGCATCCTGTGGGGTGATGGCGCCGGCGCGGTGGTGCTCGGCGCCTCGGCCGAGCCGGGCATCCTCGCCACCCACATCCATGCCGACGGCCGCCACAAGGAACTGCTGCGCACCACGACCGGGGCGTCGACCGGTTCGCACGAGCCGGTGCTGATGCGCATGGAAGGCAATGCGGTGTTCAAGGTGGCGGTCAACACGCTCGATCGTATCGTCGACGAGACGCTGGAGGCCAACGGCCTGCAGAAATCCGACATCGACTGGCTGGTGCCGCATCAGGCCAATATCCGCATCATTTCCGCCACCGCGAAAAAGCTTGGCATGAGCATGGACAACGTGGTGACGACCGTGGCTGGCCACGGCAACACCTCGGCCGCCTCGGTGCCGCTCGCGTTCGACGTCGCTGTACGCGACGGCCGCATCCAGCGTGGCCAGACCGTGCTGATGGAAGCCTTCGGCGGCGGCTTCACCTGGGGCTCCGTGCTCCTCAAGTACTGAGAAAGTCACGTCATGAAACTTGCATTCGTATTTCCCGGGCAGGGTTCGCAATCGGTCGGCATGATGGCTGGCTGGGGTGAGCGTGCCGAGGTGCGCGCCACCTTTGCCGAAGCGTCCGATGCGCTCGGCCAGGATTTGTGGGCACTCGTCACCGACGGCCCCGCCGACCTGCTCAACCAGACCATCAACACCCAGCCGGCGATGCTCGCGGCCGACGTCGCTGCCTGGCGCGTCTGGCAGGCGGCAGGGGGGGCGACGCCTGCGCTGCTGGCGGGCCACAGCCTCGGCGAGTACGCGGCGCTGGTCGCAGCAGGTTCTTTGAACTTTGCCGATGCGATCAAGCTGGTGCGCTTCCGCGCCGAGGCGATGCAGGCGGCGGTGCCGGAAGGCGTCGGCGCGATGGCGGCGATCCTCGGCCTCGACGACGATGCGGTGCGCGCCGTGTGTGCCGATGCGGCAGCGGGTGAAGTCGTCGAGGCGGTCAATCTCAATTCCCCCGGCCAGGTGGTCATCGCCGGTAACAAGGCCGCGGTCGAGCGCGCCATGGCGCTGGCGAAGGAGAAGGGCGCCAAGCGCGCGCTGCCGCTGCCGGTGTCGGTGCCCTCGCATTCGTCGCTGATGCTGCCGGCGGCTGAGAAGCTGCTGGCGCACCTGCAGGACGTGACGATCGCGACGCCGACCATTCCCGTGTTGCACAACACCGACGTGCAAAACCACGCCGGTGCCGATGCGATCCGTGCGGCGCTGGCGAAGCAGCTGCACACCCCGGTGCGCTGGGTCGAGACGGTGCAGGCGCTGAAGGCCGCCGGCATCGAGCGCGTGATTGAATGCGGCCCCGGCAAGGTGCTGGCCGGTCTCAACAAGCGCATCGACGACAGTCTGCCCGCCGTGGCGCTGATCGATGAAGCGAGCCTTGCGGCTGCATTGAATAACTGACAGGGGACACCATGCTGCAAGGACAAATCGCGCCTGGCTTTGATCTTGGAGGGCAGATTGCCCTCGTGACCGGCGCCAGCCGCGGAATCGGCCAGGCGATCGCGCTGGCGCTCGGCAATGCAGGCGCCACCGTGGTCGGCACCGCCACCAGCGACAAGGGCGCGCAGGCAATCAGCGATTACCTCGCCGCGGCCAACATCAAGGGCAGTGGCATGAAGCTCAACGTCACCGACGCTGCCGAAGTGGACGCCGTCATTGCGGCGATCGAGAAGGGTTTCGGCGCCATCGGCATTCTGGTCAACAATGCCGGCATCACCCGCGACAACCTGCTGATGCGGATGAAGGACGAGGAGTGGGACGACATCCTGGCGACCAACCTGACGTCCGTATTCAGGCTGTCGCGCGCGGTGCTGCGCGCGATGATGAAAGCGCGCAGCGGGCGCATCATTTCCATCGCCTCGGTGGTGGGCGCGATGGGCAACGCCGGACAGACCAACTACAGTGCGGCCAAGGCCGGCATCATGGGCTTCACCAAGTCGCTGGCGCGCGAAGTCGGCAGCCGCAACATCACCGTCAACTGCGTGGCACCGGGCTTCATCGACACCGACATGACGCGCGCGCTGCCGGACGCGCAGCGGCAGGCGCTGCTGGCCCATATCCCGCTGGGCCGGCTGGGCGCGGCGGAAGACATCGCGCAGGCCGTGGCCTTCCTGGCGTCGCCTGCCGCAGGCTACATTTCGGGCACCACCCTGCATGTCAACGGCGGCATGTACATGGCGTGATTGGCCACATTATTTGGTAAAATCGTCCGGCTTCAATTTTCACGGCTTCAACCTGGTTGAAGCCTTATTTCAAGAGAGGATCAGTAATGGATAACGTACAGCGTGTAATCAAAGTCGTCGCCGAGCAATTGGGCGTGAACGAAGCGGACATCAAGAATGAGTCCTCCTTCGTCGGCGACCTGGGCGCTGACTCGCTCGATACGGTTGAACTGGTGATGGCGCTGGAAGAAGAGTTCGGCTGCGAAATCCCCGACGAAGACGCAGAAAAGATCACCACCGTCCAGCAGGCGATCGACTACGTCAACAGCCACTCGAACTGACCGTTCACCCGGCTATCGGGCCGACCCGATCATGCGTGAAGCTGCGAGCGCCTGTTCATGCCCTCCGGCTTTGCCCGCTGCGTCGAGCCGACTCGATAGCGCCCTGTTTTCCATGTTCAAGGATTCGGCTCACGCCTGATCGTGCCGGGTCAAGAAGAAGGATCAACTTTTGTCCAAGCGTCGCGTTGTCGTCACCGGCCTGGGAATCATCTCCCCGGTCGGTAATACCATCCCAGAGGCCTGGGACAATCTGGTTGCCGGCCGCACAGGCATCGCCCGGATTTCCCGTTTCGATCCTTCGCCTTTCGCCTCCCACATGGCGGGCGAGGTGAAGAATTTCGACGTCGAGCAATACCTCAACCCCAAGGAAGCGCGCCGCATGGATGTCTTCATCCAGTACGGCATGGCCGCCGGCATCCAGGCGGTACGCGACTCGGGTCTTGAAGTCACCGAAGCCAATGCCGAGCGCATCGGCATCAACATCGGCTCCGGAATCGGCGGCTTGCCGCTGATCGAGGAAACGCACACCCTGCTGATGGAGTCCGGCCCGCGGAAGATTTCCCCCTTCTTCATCCCGGGTTCCATCATCAACATGATTTCCGGCAACCTGTCGATCCTGTACGGGATGAAAGGGCCCAATCTGGCGGTCGTCACCGCCTGCACCACCGGTCTGCACGCTGTCGGCCTGTCCGCCCGCATGATCGAGCATGGCGACGCCGACGTGATGATCGCCGGCGGTGCCGAGTGCGCGATCTCACCGCTGGGCGTGGGGGGGTTTTCCGCCGCGCGTGCGCTGTCCACCCGTAACGACGACCCGGCCACCGCCAGCCGCCCGTGGGACAAGGATCGCGACGGCTTCGTGCTGGGCGAGGGCGCCGGCGTGCTGGTGCTCGAGGAATACGAGCACGCCAAGGCACGCGGTGCCAAGATCTATGCCGAGGTGGCGGGTTTCGGCATGAGCAGCGATGCCTATCACATGACGGCGCCGAGCACCGACGGGCCCCGCCGCGCGATACTGAACGCGATGCGCGATGCCGGCGTGAATCCCGGGCAGATCAACTACATCAATGCGCACGGCACCTCGACGCCGCTGGGCGACAAGAACGAAACCGATGCGATCAAGCTCGCAATGGGCGATGCGGCCTACAGGACCGTGGTCAACTCGACCAAGTCGATGACCGGCCATCTGCTGGGCGGCGCCGGCGGCGTGGAGTCGGTCTTCACCGTGCTGGCGGTGCACCATCAGAAGTCGCCGCCGACCATCAACATCTTCTCGCAAGACCCGGAATGCGATCTCGATTACTGCGCCAACACCGCGCGTGACCTGAAGATCGACTTTGCGCTCAAGAACAACTTCGGGTTTGGCGGCACCAACGGTTCGCTGGTTTTCAAGCGCGTTTGAACCTCGCGGGGGAGCGTCCCATCGCAACAGATCAACCCCGCGCACCCGAAGTCCGTGAATGGCCGCTAGCACCCGGCCTGTCGCGGCCCGATCTGGCCGGGCTGCAGGCGGCCAATCCGCAGCGTTATCCAGGCCTGTTCATCAGCAGCGGCGACAGCGGCTGGGATGTGCTGTTCGCGTTTCCGCAGGATGTCGCGCGCATTACCGCTGCCGAGGGTTTGAGGGGGATACAGTCGCATCCTGCGATGCGCTTGCGCCCGGCCCCTTCTTCGCCGCCCTGTCACGAATTTCCGTTTGCCGGCGGCTGGCTGTGCGCGTTTGCCTATGAACTGGGCGGGCTGTTCGAGCCCAGCGTCGGGCTCGGCGGGGATGCCGATTTCCCCCTTGCCTGGCTGGCGCGTATT
>JAJZRT010000256.1:0-607 GCA_021802595.1 Pseudomonadota bacterium | reverse complement strand
GAATCCGGTCAGGCCATACTGCTCGATGCCATGGCGCACGATCTGGCGCAGGCGCAGCCGGCCGTCCCGGGCTTGCCGGCGCCCGTTTCCCTGCATGAAGACGAACCCGCTGATTTCTTGTCGGGTGTCGCACGCATCCAGGATTACATTCGCGCGGGCGACGTGTTCCAGGTCAATCTGTCGCGCGGCTGGCAGGCCGGATTCGCGGCAGCGGTTGCGCCGTCAGCCCTGCTGGCGCGGCTGATGCAGACGAATCCCGCCCCCTTTTCCGCGCTGCTGCAGATGGACGACTGGGCCATCGTGAGTTCGTCGCCCGAGCGGCTGGTGCGGCTGGGCCGTGACGGCATCCTGCAGACCCGGCCGATTGCCGGGACGCACCCCCGCAGCGAGGATGCGGAAGAAGATGCCGCCCTGCGTGCGCGCCTGCAGGCGCACCCCAAGGAACGCGCCGAACACGTCATGCTTGTCGACCTGGAGCGCAACGATCTGGGCCGGGTGTGCGAGACGGGCAGCGTGGAGGTGGCAGCCCTGATGGAAATCGTCAGCTACCGCCACGTGCACCACATCGAATCGACCGTGTGCGGGCGGCTGCGTGCGGGCATGCGCG
>JAJZRT010000255.1 GCA_021802595.1 Pseudomonadota bacterium | reverse complement strand
CGACCCGACGCTGAAGAAGCTCTACAGCGACAACTACGAACTGGTGTATGTCGACGCCGAATCGGGCAAGCGGGTGACGCTGCCCTCCGGCGAGCGCATCACCGAGGCCGAGCTGGGCGCGCGGCTGCAGGCATTCGCCACCCCGCTGTTCGTGTACCTGACGCCGCAGGGCGACAAGATCATGCAGATCCCCGGTTTCAAGACGGTGCAGGATTTCCGTGACTACGACCGCTACGTGCGCGGCGGCTACTACAAGCAGAAAACCCTGCTGCAGTTCCTGGACGGCAAGTCGTGAGGGCGGCCGTATTGCTGCTGGCCGTTCTGGCGGGAACGGCGCAGGCGGCCTGGCAATGGAGCGCACCGCTGACCGTCAGCTCGGTCCGCGGTGCGAAGATCTTTCCCCATATGGAATCGGCCAATCGCCGCAGCGTGGCCGTGTCGGGGACGACGGTCGGCGTGGTGTGGGAAGACAATCGCAGCGGCAGCACGCAGTGTTATCTGGCGACGAAGCCGGCCGCGGCGGCAGGCTTCCAGCCGGAAATCCGGCTGAGCCAGGCCGAGTGCTACGAACCGGTGGTGATCGCGCTGGACGGAGGGCGCTTCGTGGCCGCCTGGGAAGAATCAGGCGAGGTACATGCGCGGCTGCTGCCGGGCGGGAAGGCGCTGACCCTGTCGGAGGTCGAGGCGGGCCAGGTCACGCTGGCGGCCCGCGCCGGCAAAGTGTATGCGGCGTGGGCCGAGAAGGCCGGCCGGTTCCACCGCATCGTCGTGTCCCGGCTTGAGGTGAGGGCAGGCACGCTGCGGGCGGCCCCGGCGCAGCCGATCGAGGCGGACCTGCCCACCGACGAGCAGGGCTGGCCCGCGCTGGCGGTGGCGGGGGACGGCAGCGTGACGGTGGCGTGGGAAGACCGGCGTGACCGCCACACCGTGCCGCTGACCAGCCACAGCGAGGATGGCCGCGGTTTTGCGCCACCGGTCCGCCTGAACGAGCTGCCCAAGGGTGGCGGTCTGGGCCGGTCGCTGGGGCTGGGCGCGGGGACCGGTGCGATGCGGCCTACGCTGACGGCCTGGGGCACGCAGGGGATCGTCGCCGTCTGGCTCGACAAGCGCGATTTCCTTTCGGGCTACGACGTCTATGCGGCCTTCGATCCAG
Organism: Pseudomonadota bacterium; assembly: GCA_021802595.1. The sequence continues at coordinate 4,802 of JAJZRT010000255.1, read as the reverse complement.
GCACGCGCCGCTTCGGCCCCAACGTCAAGGTGCAGGACAGCTTCGGTGACAACATGGCGCAATGGCATGCGCAGATCGTCGGCAGCGCCGGCGGGCGGCTGCTGGCGCTGTGGGATGACGCGCGCGACGGCACGCCGGACGTGTGGATGGCCGACTGGGACGGCGCGGCATTCGGCGACAACGTGGCGGTGCCGGCCGCGGCCGGCACCGGCGTGCAGTCCGACCCGGCTGCCACGCTGGATGACGCCGGCATGCTGCACGTGGTCTGGCTGGAACAGGACGAGCAGGCTGGCACGCGCGTCCGCTATGCGCGCGCCGAGTGGAAGTGACCGGCGTGAAGCCGGTCAGATCCAGCCGCGCCGCTTGAGCCGCCGATACAGCACCAGGACCGCCGTGCCGGTCAGCACCAGCAGGGCCGGATAGGCCCACGGCCACTTCAATTCGGGCATGTCGACGAAATTCATGCCGTAAAGGCTGAACACCACCGTGGGCAATGCCAGCAGCGCGCCCCAGCCGGCCAGCTTCTGCACCGACTCGTTCTGCCTCACCGACAGCGAGGCGAGATGGAACTGCATGGCGTCGGACGTCGATGCGCGCAGGCGGTCGATGGCGGCCGACACCCGCACCGCATGGTCGTGGATGTCACGGTAGTAGGCCTTGAGTTCCTTGGTGGACAGCTCCGGGTGCAGGCGAACGAGGTTCAGCGAGATTTCCTGCATCGGCTCGGTTGCATCGCGCAGCGCGGTCAGGTCGCGCTTCATTTCGTAGAGCTGTTCCAGCATGTCGCGCCCTGGCTGGGCGCCGCTCATCAGCTGGCTTTCCAGCGAATGGAAGCGATCCTGCATGCCTTCGATGACCGGCCTGAACTGGTCGACGATGAGGTCGAGCACCAGATACAGTGCATACGGCGTGCCCGTCTTGATGCCGTTGGGAAGGCGCTGCAGGCGGTCGCTCACCCGCTGGTAGCCGCTGCCGCTGTCGTGACGGATGGCGATGACGTAATTGGCGCCCACGAACAGATGCGTTTCGCCGAGTTCAAGGCGTGCTTCCCATAGTTGCGCTGTACGCACCGCAATGAAGATATGCCCGTCGTATTCTTCCAGTTTGGGGCGCTGGTGGGTCGAAATTGCATCTTCCAGCGCCAGCGCATGCAGTCCGAGTTCCTGTCCCAGGCGGGTGATGGTCTGGCTGTCCGGCGATTTCAGTTCGACCCAGATGAAACGGTCTGGCTGCCCTACATGGTCGCTGATGTCGTCGAATGCGATGGTCCGGGTTACGGAGTCGGTAATCAGTAGGCAGTTGATGATGGTCTCCGGCGGCGGGGGGAAAGTGTCGAGATTGTAGGCCCTGTCCATGTCCCCCTGCAGATTCAATATTGGAGGGCTTTGTCCGTTATCGCGGTACCACCGCCGCGCGGCCCGGTTTCTGACCGGACCGCATTTCAAGGCGAACGCGCCGCCCGGGAAACGCACCGGCAACAACGCGAACCGATAACGGAGGCAACATGAGAAAACTGGGGATGGGTCTGGTCTTGCTGCTGGGCGCTGTCGTGAGTCAGGCCGCGCTGCCCGCGCCCTACGCTTTCGGTGTGCTCAACCACCGGAGCCTGCAGGCCACCGCGGCGTACTGGAATCCCATCCTGGATTATGTCTCGGCCCGTTCGGGGGTGCCGCTGGAACTGCATATCGGGCGCACCGCCAACGAAACCACCGACCAGGTGGTGTCCGGGAAGCTGGATTTCGCCTATACCAACCACCTGTTCACGCCGAAGCGGCAGCAGCTGGGCTGGCGTGTGCTGGCCCGGCAGGATTCGCACGGGATCCGCGGGCAGGTGGTGGTGCTCGCCGATTCGCCGGCCGGAACGCTGCGCGAGCTGGACGGCCGGACCGTTGCCTTTGCCAATCCGTACGGCTTCACTGGCTATTATGTGCCGATGGATGCGTTGCTGCATGCGGGCGTCAAGGTCACGCCGCTGTTTTACGGCAATCAGGAAGCGGCGATGGGACAGCTCGAGTCGGGCGAGGTGGCCGCCGCCGGCGTGAACGACCAGGTCATGAAGGAGTACGCCCAGCGGCGCCAGTTGAAATATCGGGTGCTGGCCGAGTCGGAACCCTACTTCGACCTCGCGGTGATGGTGTCGCCGCGAGTCGGTGCGGCGGCTGGCGAAAGGGTCAGGCAGGCGTTTGTCGGCATGGCACAGGACCCGGCGGGCCAGCGTGTGCTGCAGCGCGCGGCGCAGTCGCTCGGATTGTCCAGGGCGCGCGGTTTTGTCGCGGCGGATGATCGGGATTACGCCAATTACCGGCGCTTCTACACGCATACCCGGGTGCCGGTGAATGAGTGATCAGCGCGCGGCACGTGGCACGCGTTACAGCCTTCATGCGCGCATTCTGGCCGCGGTATTCGTGCTGGTGCTGGTGATGTACGGGGTCGCGCTGGTGGTGCTGGGCCTGCCGCTCATCACGCGCGCGCAGGAGAATCTCGATACGGGCGCCCAGCGCGAGCTGGGCGCGATCATGGCGGCGGTCCAGGATCAGGCGCTGTTGCGCGATTATCCGGCAATCGAGCAGGCGATCCGGGCGCGGGCGGACCGCTTCCACATCCTGAATGTGCGTTTTGTCTTCCGCCAGTTCGCGTTCCAGGCCGCCACGCCGCCGACCCCGCCACGCTATCCGGCATGGTTCGCCGCGCTGGTGGATATCCATGCGCCCCTCGCGCAATCCGAACTGGTCGTGGGCGGGACGTCCTACGGCACGCTGGCGGTCGCGCTGGACGCCACCCCCACCATCCAGGGCCTGTGGGCGCTGGCGGTGCGTTTCACCCTGCTGGTGGTCGGCAGCCTGATCGCGGTCATGTTCCTGCTGCGCTGGCTGCTGCGGGTAAACCTGCGCGGCCTGTATGCCCTGCGCATGGCCGCGCGGGCGATCGAGCGCGGCGACTTCAGCGCACGCGCCAGCATGGCTTATGGTTCGCCGCCCGAAGTGCGCGAAACCAAGCAGGCGTTCAACCATATGGCCGAACAGGTCGGCCGGCTGGTGGCCGCGCTGGAACGTGAACACGATGAACTGCTGGTCGAAAAGGAGCGCCTGCGGGTGACGATCGAATCCATTGCGGATGCCGTGGTGGTCACCGATGCGGACGGACGGATCGAATTCCTCAATCCCAAGGCGGAAGAACTGACCGGCTTCAGCAGCGCCGATGCGCTGGGGAGGCAGGTGTCCGAGGTGTTGCCGCTGGTCGATGAGCAAAGCGGCGTGACCGTGGCCAATCCGCTCGAACAGGCGTTGCTGCGCAATACGGTGGTCGAGCTGGGCAACCATGCGGTGATCCGGCGCCAGGATGGCACGACGGTTGCGATCAGCGATACGGCCGCGCCGATCCGTTCCGCCGACGGCAAGATGCAGGGCGGCGTGCTGGTGTTCCAGGACGAAAGCGAGCGGCGCAGCCTGATGCAGCGGCTGGCCTGGCAGGCCGAGCGTGACCATCTCACCGGCCTGTGGAATCGCCGCACGATGGAGGGCAAGCTGGGTGACGCCCTGCACAGCGTGCAGCAGGAAGCGCGGCATGTCATTTTCTGCTACATCGACCTGGACCGTTTCAAGCTGGTCAACGATACCTGCGGGCACCGCGCCGGCGATATCCTGCTGCAACGCCTGACGGCCATCATGGCGCGCCGTGCGGAAGGCCGGAACCACGCTCTGGCGAGGCTGGGCGGGGACGAGTTCGGCCTGCTGTTCGTCGATGAGACCCTGCCCGCCGCGCTGGAACACATTCAGGGCCTGCGCGACGAAATCGGCCGTTTCCGCTTCGAGTGGGAGGACAAGGTGTTCCGCCTCGGCGTGAGTTTCGGCGTGACCGAGCTGCACAGCGGCATGACCGACGTCGGTGAAATACTGGCCCAGGCCGACACCGCCTGCTACCACGCCAAATCACTCGGCGGCAACGCGATCCAGGTCTACGAAAAGGCCCACCCCGCCCTGCAGAAGATCAACGACGAGATGCAGTGGGTGAGCGCCATCACCAAGGCGTTCGAGGCCCACCGTTTCCTCCTGTATCGCCAGCAGAAAGTGGCCCTGTCGTCGCATGCCGCGCAGCAGCATTATGAAATCCTGCTGCGCCTGCGTGGCGAGGACGGTGCCATCATCTCGCCCGGCGAGTTCCTGCCGGCGGCCGAACGCTACGGGCTGGCGCCCAGCTTCGACCGCTGGGTGATCCGCAATTTCTTTGCCTATCTCGACACTCATCCGGAGGACGAGGCCTGCTATGCGATCAACCTGTCAGGGCGCAGCCTGAGCGATCCGGGCACGGCCGACTTCATCCTCGAGGAAATCGGCCAGTATCGCTTCGACCCTACGCGGATCAGTTTCGAGGTCACCGAGACTGCGGCCATCGACAGTCTCGACGCCTGCGAACGCCTGATCCTGTCGCTGAAATCGCGCGGCATCCAGTTCGCGCTGGACGACTTCGGCAAGGGACAGTCGTCGTTCGGCTATCTGAAACGGCTGCCGGTTGCCTACCTCAAGATCGACGGCGACTTCGTGCGCGGAATGAGTCACGACCGCGAGAAACTCGCCATCGTCAGGGCCATGCACACGCTGGGGCATGAGCTGGGCAAGCAGACCATCGCCGAACAGGTCGAAACCGAGGCCGAGCTGACCAGCCTGAAGGACATGGGAGTGGACTTCGTGCAGGGCTACCTGCTGCATCGGCCGGCGCCGCTGCCGGTGGACTGATTCTTCAGTTCGGCGTAGAGCGCGAGGTAGCCGGACACGATCGCCGCTTCGCTGTAGTGGTGCGACACT
>JAJZRT010000254.1 GCA_021802595.1 Pseudomonadota bacterium | reverse complement strand
ATGCACGACATCGGGAAGTTGACTGTCTTGTTGTTCGGATACTCGTCCATTTCGTAATGGCGAATCCGGTTGAACCACACGCCCGACGGCTCGGCGCCGTAGGGCTGGTAATCGGACAAGGGGCCGATGGTGCCGGAGGCATTCCATTCCTTGCAGGCGATGGCGCAGGCATGACAGCCCACGCACACGTCGAGGTCGATAACCAAACCTAATCTCATGATGCTCTCTCGTCTTTATATTCTGGCAGGGCTGTTTAATTCTTTTCGTGGCTGCGCGCGTCATAGCGCAATACGTCGGGGCGCTCGTAACGCTCGTCGCCCGGCAGCGGCTTCAGTTCGTCGAACTGTGGCCACGAGCCGGTTTCGCCCGGCGCGGCTTTCCAGATCTTCACGCGCAGGTCGAACCACGCAGCCTGACCGGTGACCGGGTCGGAGTTGGTGACGCGGCGCTCGCCCGCCTTTTCCGGCAGCAGCTCGGAAATCAGGTGGTTGAGCAGGAAGCCCTTGGTCGCTTCCGACGCGTTTTCCTTCAGGCCCCAGGCACCCTTCTGCTTGCCGATGGCGTTCCAGGTCCAGATGGTGTTTTCCTGGGTGCCTTCCATGGTCTTGACCTGGCAGCGGATCTTGCCGTTGTGCGACTCGACCCAGATCCAGTCGAAGTCCTTGATACCCATTTCGGCGGCCTTGCGCGCGTTCATGTACATGTAGTTCTGCGCCATGATCTGGCGCAGCCACACGTTCTGCGAATCCCACGAGTGGTACATGAACATGGGGCGCTGGGTCAGTGCGAAGAACGGATATTCGTTCGCGTCGACGCGCTGCTGCTCGAGCGGCTCGTACCACATCGGCAGCGGGTCGAAGTACTTCACCAGACGCTCGCGGTCGACCTGGTTGTTGGGTTGCGGGCCGTCGTACAGTCCCTGCCCCGCCAGACGGAATTTCTGCAGCGGCTCGGAATAGAACTGCATGATGATGGGCTCGACCTTGCCAACGAAACCCACGTCGGCCGCGACATCGAGATAGTCCTTGTTGGCGTAGCGCATGTACTTCTGGTTGTCGGGCCAGTGGTGGGCATAGAAGCTCTGGTTCTCGATGTACTTTTCCCACTGGTTAGGGTTGGGTTCACCTTTGAGCGACTTGGTGCCGTCCTTGCCGCGCCACCCTGCGAGGAAACCGATGCCGGGCGAACGCTCGAAGTTGACGATGAAATCGGGGTAGTCCCTGAACTTGCGGGTGCCGTCGGGCTTGGTGAAGGCCGGGAATTTCAGGCGCGAGGCGAGCTCGACCATCACTTCCTGCCAAGGGCGCACGTCGCGGTCCAGCTTGACCAGCGGATAGCGGATGGCGTCGGCCGCCGCATCGGGCTCGGAAATCGGACGGTCGAGCAGCGAAATGCAGTCGTGCCGTTCGAGGTAGGTGGTGTCCGGCAGGATCAGGTCGGCGAAGTTGGTCATCTCCGAATGGAAGGCGTCGATCACCACCAGGAACGGGATCTTGTACTGGCCAGGCTCTTCCGGATCCCTGGCGCGCAGCATGTCCTGGATGTTGGCCGTGTTCATGGTCGAGTTCCACGCCATGTTGGCCATGAACAGGATCAGCGTGTCGAGCGCATAGGGATCGTGGTTGGTCGCGTTGGTGATGACCATGTGCATCAGGCCGTGCGAGGCGATCGGCACTTCCCACGAATAGGCCTTGTCGATGCGCAGCGGGTTGCCGAACTCGTCGACCACCAGATCTTCCGGACGCATCGGGAAGCCGAGCGGCGGACGCGACAGCGGGGTGTTCGGCGCGTTGATGATGTCGATATTGTTTTCCGGCAACTGGTGCGGCGGAATCGGCTTCGGGTACGGCGCACGGGCGCGGAAGTTGCCCGGCGCGTCGAGCGCGCCCAGGAGCATCTGGATCATGTGGATCGCACGGCAGGAATGGAAGCCGTTGGAGTGGGCGGAAATGCCGCGCATCGCGTACATCGCCACCGGGCGGCCCACGACCTTGTCGTGCTTGCGGCCCCACACGTCGGTCCATTCGATCGGCAACTCGACCGTCTCCTTGAACGCGACGTGCGCCATTTCCAGCGCGATGCGCTCAATGGTCTCGGCCGGCAGGCCGCATTCCAGGGCGACGTTTTCAGGCGCATAGCGTTCGTCGAGATAGCGCTCGGCCATCAGCGACATCACGGTCTTGACGCGGCGGCCGTCAGGCGCGACATATTCGCCGAACAGCGCGGGGGCAATGTCGCCGTCCATGCCGTTCCTGAAGGCCTCCTTGTCGATGTCCCAGATCAGCGGATGGTCGTTTTCATCGCGCAGGAACAGGCCGTCGCCCTTCTGTCCCGGCGTCTGCACCACCAGCCAGGAGGCGTTGGTGTAACGCACGAGGAATTCGTAGTCGAACTGCTCGTGCTTCAGCAGCACGTGCACCATCGACATGGCCAGCAGGCCGTCCATGCCCGGCTTGATCGGCAGCCATTCGTCGGCGATCGCCGAGTAGCCGGTGCGCACCGGGTTGACGGTGACGAACTTGCCGCCCTTGCGCTTGAGCTTTTCCAGGCCGATCTTGATCGGGTTGGAGGAGTGGTCTTCTGCCACGCCCCACATCAGGAAGTACTTGGCGTAATCCCAGTCGGGCGCGCCGAATTCCCAGAACGAGAAACCGATGGAATAGAGACCGGCCGCCGCCATGTTGACCGAACAGAAACCACCGTGCGCCGACCAGTTGGGGGTGCCGAACTGCTGCGCCCACAGACCGGTCAAGGCCTGCATCTGGTCGCGGCCGGTGAAGAAGCCGAGCTTGGACGGGTCGGTCGAGCGTATCTCCTCCAGACGGTCGGTCAGGAGGTCGAGTGCCTGATCCCAGGAAATCGCTTCGTAAATGCCTTCGCCACGCTCGGTGCCCGGTTTGCGCATCAGCGGCTGGGTCAGCTTGGCAGTGGAGTATTGCTTCATGATCCCGGCCGAGCCCTTGGCGCACAGCACGCCCTGGTTGGTGGGATGGTTGCGGTTACCCTGGATGAAGCGGACCTTGTTGTCTTCCAGCGTCACCTTGATGCCGCAGCGGCAGGCACACATGTAGCAGGTGGTGTACTTGATTTCCTGCGCGTCGTGATTTTCGAGTTTGATCTTGGCGTTCATGCGGTCTCTAGGTTCAAAATTGCCCCCTGCGGCTCCTTTTCAGGAGCCGCACTTTCCCTACCCGGATATAACACTAGGTGACTGCTGGAAGCAGCGCCAGAGCACCAGCACTGGATGCTGCGGGGACGGCTATATATTAATCATTCCGAATATATTGTTATTTTGCACTTCATGCCTGCCGCAAGGCAAGCAAAATGGCTGATAGCCCCATAAGGCCAACCAATCAAAAGACCTTATTAATTAAAGACTTGAACATCCTTATTTCGCCTGTCTTGCAGATGCCCGTATCTCGGCCAGCACGGATTCGACCACGGCCAGTGCCTCGCCCTCGTCCCATTCGGCCGGTCCGGTAAGCACGTGGCGCACCCGCCCCTCGGCATCGAGCACGAACGTGGTGGGCAGGGCGAACACCTTCCAGCGCCGCGTGTTGCTGCTGTCGGTGTCGAGCAGGACAGGGAAACCCAGCGCCATCTTCGACAGATAGGCCCTCACCTCGTCGGGCGTTTCCGCGCTGGAAATCGCGACGATCTCCAGCGGCTGCTTCGCCATCTTCCTGCGCAGACGCTCCAGCGAGGGCATTTCGCGCTGGCAGGGCGGACACCAGGTAGCCCAGAAATTGAGCACCACCACCCTGCCGCGATAGTCGGCCAAGGTTTTGGATGCGCCCGCCAGATCGTGCGCCTTCAGTTCGGGGGCCGGCAGGGCTGCGCGCGTCTCGAAGCCGGCGGCGGCGGCGCCGGCGAACCAAAACAGGCCGACGGCCAGACCAGTCAATATTCGTCTCACTTGCATCCCCAGGCATCGAGTTGGCGCAGCAGCATGTCACCCATGCGGCGGCCTTCGGCTATTTCGAAATCGGTCGGCACCTCGCGCGCCCAGTAGCCTTCACGCAGATTCTCCAGGATCGCGTCGCTCACGGTCGCACCCTGCCGCGCCAGATGGTCCAGCAGACCGGGCAGCCATGGCGTGGCGGCCGAACGGCGCGGCTGCAGCACGCGCACGCGCAAACCCGAGAGATCGCCCAGGTCCAGATAGGCCGGCTCGTCCAAAGGCTCCGCCGTCGTATAGAGATTCGGATGCATCAGCATCACGCACAGCCGGCTGCGCGGTTCCGGCCCGAGCAAGGCCGCTGCCCGCAACACCGGCACGGCCGCACGCGCCACGGCGAAAACCATCACCTGCTTGCCGCCTGCCTGCGCACTCCGCAGCCAGGCCGCCAGCTCCTGCACCGGGAGCGCATCCATGCTGCTCGGCACCTGGGGCAGGAAGTAGGCATTGGCGGGGTCGAGCGACCAGACCTCCACGCCCTGCGCGGCCAGTTTCCGCGCCGCGTCGAGTTCCGGTCCGGTCCGTCCGCGTTCGGAAGCCACCCAGAGCAGCAGACGCTGCCCCGTGGCCGGAAACACCTGATAGTCCGGCATGCCGGCATGCGCGGTGAACGCACTCAGCCAGAGCCCCAGCAAAACCCATCTGAAAAAACGCATACGGTCGCTCAATCGGAAACACATCGCCATCTTGCCGCGGCACGCCCGGCATACAAGAGGACGATCGGACTAGGCGCGATGCTCCGCGGGCGCACGCCAGTGGCCCGACTTGCCGCCCTGCTTTTCCAGCAGCCGGATGTCGTCCATGCGCATGCCGCGATCGACCGCCTTGCACATGTCGTAAATGGTCAGCAGCGCGACGCTGACGCCGGTCAGCGCCTCCATTTCAACGCCGGTCTTGCCGACGGTCTCGGCCGTCACCGTGCAGGCGATCCACGATCCCGCGATATCATGGCTGAACTCGACACCCACCCGGGTCAGCGCGATCGGGTGGCAGAGCGGGATCAGTTCGGCAGCACGCTTGGTCGCCTGGATCGCCGCGATGCGCGCAATGCCGAGCACGTCGCCCTTGGCTGCCTGACCCTCCAGGATGCGCGCCAGGGTATCGGGTAACATGTGGATGCGCCCGCCCGCCACGGCAATGCGGCGGGTGTCGGCCTTGTCCGCCACGTCGACCATGACGGCACGGCCGCGTTCGTCAAAATGCGTAAACTCGCTCATATCCGGGAACCTAGTAGACAATCCGCGCATCGTAATCCAAATGCCCCCGCTCTCCGCCACCCCCCGCCGTCCTGCCTGCCGATGCTGCACACCCTGCTCGCCCTGATTCTGGCCATCCAGCCAGTGCTGGCTGCTGACCTGCCCGATCTGGGCGAAGTATCGCGGGAGTATTTTTCCGACCAGGAAGAGCAGTCGCTGGGACGCACCATCATGCGCGACGTCTACACCGACCCGCGCTATCTGGACGATCCGGAAATCGAGACCTATCTCAACCAGCTCGGCTACCGGCTGGTCTCGGTCAGTTCACGCAACCAGCGGACCTTCACGTTTTTCGTGCTCGACGACCCCACCATCAACGCCTTCGCCCTGCCGGGCGGCAACATCGGCGTGCACACCGGCCTGCTGCTCGCGGCACAAAGCGAATCCGAACTGGCGGGCGTGATCGCGCACGAAATTTCCCACGTCACCCAGAATCACATGGCGCGCATGGTTGCCGCGCAAAGCCAGAGCTACTGGCCCACCATGGCCGCCCTGGCGCTGGCACTGCTGGCTTCGCGTTCCAATCCCAACGTGGCGGGCGCAGCGATCGCCTCGACCCAGGCCTACTCCATCCAGAACCAGCTCAATTACAGCCGCGACTACGAGCGCGAAGCCGACCGGCTGGGGTATGAGCTCATGACCCGCGCCGGCTTCGATCCACGCGCCATGAGCACGTTTTTCGAGCGCCTGCAGCGCGCCAGCCGGTTTTATGACAGCAGTGCGCCAGCCTATCTGCGCACCCACCCGCTCAC
>JAJZRT010000005.1 GCA_021802595.1 Pseudomonadota bacterium | reverse complement strand
CGCCTTCATCATGAGCCTGGCCGAGAATATCGCCCGCCGCCAATGCCGGCCATTGGAGATCCTCGCCGGCATCAAGCAGCTGCGTGACAAGGGGTACAACCCCAAGGAGATCGCCACCAAGACCGGACTCACGCAGGTCTACGTGACCGGCATCCTGACGTTGTTGCAGCAGGGTGAGGAGCGATTGCTCGTCGCCGTCGAGAAAGGACGAGTGCCCCTCAATGCCGCCCTGACCATCGTCGGTGCCGGCGATGACGACAAAGCCGTGCAAGCCGCCCTTCAGGAAGCCTACGAGTGCGGCAAGTTGCGTGGCCGCCAGTTGATGGAGGTACGCAAGATCATCGAACGCCGGCAGACACTCGGACGATCGATGGCCCGGGCCACGCGCCGCAAGCCGGTGGACGTGTCGACATCCAGCCTGGTCCGCACCTACCAGCGGGAAGTCGAACGCCAGAAGATCATCGTCAAGAAGGCCGAATTCGCCCAGCAGCGTCTCCTGTTTGTGGTGAGCGCCTTGCGGCAATTCTTCGCCGACGAGAATTTCATCAATCTGCTGCGCGCCGAGGGACTGGATACCCTGCCTGAATACTTGGCCGATCGCGTCTGGTCCGGAGGGAGTTCGGCATGACCAACGTCCCGCTCGGCTTCATACCCGATGCCCTATCGGTCCCCCTGGACAAGATTCTGCCCTCCCGGAAAACGCCGACCGGGCTGATCACCTCGGTCAAATTCAAGCAGATTCGATCTTCCATCGAGCACATCGGCCTAATCGAGCCGTTGTCAGTCACCGAGGCGAACAAGGTCACTGGCCAGCACACGCTGCTCGACGGGCATGTGCGCCTGATCGCCCTGGCTGAACTCGGCTATGAGGAAGCCCCCTGCCTTGTGGCCAAGGACGATGAGGCCTACACCTACAACAGCCGGATCAACCGCCTGTCCACGATCCAGGAGCACTTCATGATTCGCCGTGCCATCGAGCGTGGCGTGTCGATGGAAAGCCTGGCCAAGGCGCTTAGCGTCGACGTCAGCCACATCATCAAGAAGGCCACGCTCCTGGAAGGGATTTGTCCTGAGGCCGCCGATCTGCTGAAGGACAGACAGTTCTCCGCTGAGATCAGCCGGGTGATCCGAAAAATGAAGCCAACCCGCCAGGTCGAGTGCATTGAACTGATGGTCTCAGCCAACAACATCACCGTCTCCTACGCCGAAGCATTGCTCGTAGCCACACCGGCCGAGATGCTGGTCGAAGGCAAGAAGCCGCCAAAGCTGAACGGTGTCACCCAAGAACAGATGTCACGCATGGAGCGCGAGATGGCGAACCTGCAAGGGCAATACAAGCTGGTCGAGCAGACCTATGCGGAGGATGTCCTCAACCTCGTACTGGCCCGGGGCTATCTGGCCAAGCTGCTCGACAATAAATCGGTCGTCCGCTACATCAAGCAACGGCGGCCCGAGGTACTGGAACAGTTTGAGGTCATCGTCGAGACGACGTCGCTGGATCAGTAAGCGAAGTCCTTCCCAACAGAAGGCCGTAGTGCTGCCCGTGTGGGCGATACGCAGATCTTTAACAATCCGGAGTATTAGGGTTGTCGCCGCCGAAACGGATGTCCTGTTTCTGCCCGTGATCGGGGCGACGGCCGACAGGCTTGCCGCTGGCCTGCTCATTTTTCCATGGTGGGGATGGATGAGCGAACAGCGGCACCTACCTATAACCACACCTCGCCATGGCGAACTAGCCGATCATTACGCCATCCAAGATTTGGATATCTGGTGGATATTGGTAAAGTCGTTAATGTGAAAGGCATAGTAAAGGAAGTCAATGCAGCAATACCGTTGCTATGGTGATGATCGCAACAAGGGATTCTGCGTTCATTGCGGCGGGCCCGACGAGACGACCGATCATGTTCCATCGAAAGTTTTGCTGGATGAGCCGTACCCGGAAAATCTCATGGCCGCTCCTTCGTGTCGCAAGTGCAACACGAGCTTTTCACTCGATGAGGAGTACCTGGCTTGCCTCCTCGAGTGCATCCTTGCCGGTGTTGCCGATCCCGAGAAGACGCATAGATCAAAGATCGCGAGGATTCTCCGCGACAATACCAGGCTGCTGGCTCGGTTGCGAAATGCGCGGTCGGAGGTCGATGGCATGCCGATATGGCGCCCGGAATTCGAACGAATCCAACGTGTCATTCTCAAGCTGGCACGTTGCCATGCGGCCTTCGAACTGAATGAGCCAATGCTCGAAGAACCCGCTCACTTGGCCATCAAGCCGTTGAGTCTGATGACGGCAGACGAACTTTCTTCATTTGAGACTCATGGAGCACCCGTGATCTGGCCAGAGGTGGGAAGCCGTGCGATGCAGCGAGTACTCGTGTCTGGCATGGATCTACACGCGGAAGGGTGGTTGGTCGTCCAAGAGAACAACTACCGATTCCAGGTTCACCAAGCCTGCGGGCTGACCATCAAGATCGTGCTGCGTGAATATCTTGGATGCGAAATCGTTTGGGACTGAATCGTGCCGTCGCCAGAATGTCTTCATCGGCCACAGATGGGACTTACGCTGGCGAAACCACTTTCGTGTCGACCAGCGACCGCAGATGGTCATCAAGCAACTTCGCGATGCGCCCACCAGAAATCAGTACGCCAGCCTCCATGTTCTTTTCCATGGCATGCCCGGTCAGATTTGCGCTGGTGATGAAACACAGCCTGCCGTCGGCCACAGCGACTTTGGCGTGTACGCGCCCATCGGAGAACGGGTCGGCCTTGTCACGCCAAGCATAGAGTCTTGCGGCTGGGACCTGCGCCCTCATCTTTCCTATCGCATCGAATGTGATGCTACCGCCATGATCCTGGGACAACTCAAGCAGCATGGAGATGACCACTCCGCGATCACAGGCTGTATTTAGTGCCTTGACGATGGTCGAGACGTCATAGGCCACGAAACTGGTGATGAACAAGGTCTGTTCAGCGGCGTTGATGACTTGCAACAGAGCTTGCTCCGTTCGACGGGCCGAAACGAAAGGCGTCGTCGGCCCCGTCCACACGAGCTCCGTGGATTGCTGACTCGCGGCCTTGGTAAAGACATGGCCGGCAGCGAGCAGCATCGATGCAAGCTCATCGGCACTAACAGTGCTTCCTTGCCAGGCATCGATGAGCTGATCCACGACACCAGCCGCTGCAGGCGTGCCGACCACACCCGAAAGTGCACCGACTGCTTTGCTGGAGTCGGTTCGGCGAACCCGGTTGGCTATGGCCTGAACCTTCTCCGGAGAGACCAGACAGACCACGGCTGCGACAGCGTCCAAGAGCTTATCCATGTCACAAGCCCTTGAAGAAAGCTGCGTCGATACGTTCCAGTGTCGGAACCAGCAATGAGCGATCCAGATAGCGATTGCCGCGCTCGCAGGAGGTCTCGGCCACCAAACTACAAGCGTGGCATGCCGCAGCATGAAGGGAGCGATCTTTCTCAGGATCGTGCTCGGAGCAGAGAGGATCCGAGGAGCATATCTTTGAGCGGTTCAAGGCCTGCTCCAGCAGGCGTCCCAGATTCTCAGGTTTGCCGAGATCGACGAGGCCCCCCAGCGTCCCATCGGAGTCCGCAGCTGCCGTGTAGATGAGGATGCCAGCCTGCGCACTCTCGCCGGAGGTGTCGGCATAGATTCGCTCGCGAATGCTTGCAGCGTTGTAGCCGCACTCCAGCGCCAGCTCGCGAATCAGCAGGTGTGAGAGCGTGTGGAGCATGGCGTAACGAATGCCGGGGTAGCCCTCATCCGGGTCGAGATGACGCGAGTTGCGCCATCCTCTGTGGCCACCACGCAGCATCTGGTCGACCTTGTTCACCGCAGGCAGAGCCTCCCAGGCGACGAGCGCCTGTTCGTCGAACTGGATGAAGATGCCTTCTCCATGGACTTGGTTCGCGGGAACCCAATCCGGCTTGCTTCGTGAGAGGCTGGCCATCTGAGGTCGTTCATTCGGGTCACCTGTTTCTTCGGGTGCCTCCACGCGCGTGAAACCGAGCAAGGCATTGACCTCGCGCAGTCGCTCCAAAAGCAGCACTCGGCTGATTTGCTTTTCGAAGACCGCTGGCGTACCTACCTTCTTGCTCATGAAGTGCGGGTAGTCCGTGGGCGGATTGGCCTCGGTCAGCACGTTCCACTCGGGGCCCTTGATGTCGGCCTCGCCCACGACCTCCTGCCCGCCACCGGTGCGGTGTGCCTCGATGGCCAACCAAATCGACGCTGCCGGGTATTTGTCGATCCCAGGCAGTGCCCCGGTTTTCTTCAAGGTCTTCACCGTCACCGACACTTCAGCTTCGGATTCCAGTTCATCGAAAAACTCCCAGCCATCCTGCACCAGTTGACTGACTGGGTCCTTGGTCTGAGGAATCGCGAGCGCCGAGAGCGTGATCGGGAACCAACTGTTCGTGGCGCCCAATAGAACCGCTCGCGCCTCTTCGTCACATTCGTTGTCAAAGTGATCGAGGTGAGGATGGCGTCCTCGACAGCCTGGCAGATTCTCTTTTCCCGCCTTGCCGAAGGCGTGAGCCATGCTTCTCGATGCGCCACACGCATCACATTTTGCCCACAGGTTCTCCGTCTGCAACGAGGCACCGCTCTCAAAAAAGCGCAGCGTGCCCTTGCACGAACTGTTGCCGCCGTGGACGAAGTAGTGCCAAGGGAAGTCGTCGAGGTGACCATCACGACAGGCCAACAGGAAACGTGCCGGTACGGCATCGGCGTCTTTGGCGGGTTGATCGCCCTTCGAGCCTCGGCACCCCTTATGGACGAACCGCGTCCGTTCTGGCCTGAAGCGGTTCTCCTTGATCTCGAACAGTCCGGCATCGAAGGGGGACAGCAGGCCGCATTTCACGCAGCGCATCCAGCGCGGGAATGGCCGGACGGGAACACCGATGTTCGCCTCGGCCGACCAGACGTCGACGAGCTCGCTTTTCTGGAACGGCGGCATTCGTAGGTTCTCGACCTGTGCACCCAGTACCTTCCGGACGGCGGCCAATAGTCTGGCCTCCTGGATTGGTTGGCAACGGTCCTTTTCCCAACGATCGATGCCGAGCGTCACGACGGACAAGCTTGGCAGATCAATCAATGCCCCTGGCCCGTAGGTCCAGAGCAACTGGCTGGGTCTCACTTCTCCGACAGGAGTTTTGGTGCTCGTCGTCATGTTCAATCCTCATCCTTCGTCGCGGGACGAGGCTTCCAATCGTGGTCGTCCGTGATGTGGCTGGTATTCATGATCAAGCGCACACCGGGCTCCACCTCACGCATCGACATGGGCACGGTCCAATTATCCCAAGCGTGAATACCAGGCGAGCTGATTAGAGCTTTCGTTGTCGCGGCTTGCGCTCCTCGCTTTTCGTAAGCAAGTATTCGCCCTGGAACGCTTACTTCCTTGGCCCATTCGTCTGCGCGCTCTTTGAGCTCCTGTTCGGCGAGGCTCTTGGTACTCGACAGCTCGCTGACGTTCCAAGCCCGTTTGACCAGCACATCAATGGCGTCGGTGATCTCGCTCTGGTCTGATTTGTCCAGTTTGCCCGCGCCCTCATTGGGGCTGAATACATCATTCTCGAGGCGCATCAGGCTCAGCAACGAGCCAGTCAGACCACGGTCCATGGCGCGGGGCGAGAACGGTGTCACCGATTGCGCTTCCACATGCTTGTAGAAGGTGGCGTGGTAATGCTCGAAGGTCTCATAGTGCGAGAGGTCGCGGGGGCGAGCCCATGTGAGCACGGTACAAACCAAGCCAGGGAACGAACGTCCCACCCGGCTGGTGGCCTGGATGTACTCTGCCGTGCCCTTGGGTTGGCCATTGACAGCCATCAGCCCCAGTCGATTGACGTCGACACCCACTGACAGCATGTTGGTGGCCAACACCACGTCGATCGCCCGGGTATCTCCCTCCTGCCACTTAGTCACGTACTTGCCGGCTGTTGCATCGAACTCAGACTTGAATTTCACCTCGAGGTTGTCGAGATACTTCGGGATGTCCTGGCTAGAGACTCGAGACGTCAGCTCGCGGATGTTGCTGACGCTGCGTTGAGCCAGTGCGGGTCGCTCCACCATGCTCATCTGCACCCGATAGGAACGCGTCTGCACATCGTCCTCAGCCAATCGTTTCATCCCGCCCAGCTCACGCAGCGAGTTGAAGTAGCCGACCATGGTCATGTACGGATCTGCTGGCTCGCCGAAGCGGTCAAACAAGGCCTGAGCTGCGGTCAGGAATGCCGTGTAGACCCGGATCAGCATTGCAGGTCGCGAACTGCCCGGGGAGCAGACACCGAGATAACGACGTCCCGGTTTGTCCTCGATCGGGCGTTGGACTGAGAAGTAGTTGTCCTCCACGTCCAGTCCGTGTGGCGGGAACACCGACACGCGTCGCATGAAGACGTTGTTCACCTGCTCGCGTGCCTTACGCACCGTGGCAGTCGACGCGATGATCTTCGGCTTGACCATATGTTCGCCGAGCTTCCAGCCGCACAGTTCGTCCACGGCCGCCTCATACAAGCCAACCATAGTGCCAAGTGGTCCACTGATCAGGTGGAACTCGTCCTGGATGATCAGGTCCGGCGGACGGATCGGGTTGATGTTCTTGACCTTGGTGGCACTGAGTCCCTTTCCGGCCTGGTGATTGCCATTGCAGTCTGCGCCTTGCCATAGCAGGCCGTGCCGTTCGCATTCCTGCCCCACACGGCCAAATAGCGTGCGCACCTGACCCCGCCACGCCATCATGGCGAACTTGTCTACGGTGGCGATCATCATCGTCGGGGGGCGGTGGTATATCTCCTCGTCCACGACGAGCACCGGAATGCCCGCGTGAGGGAGCTTGCTGGACTTGCCCTTCGAGAAGTCGCAGCGGCCCTTCTTGTCGCCACAGTAGACGAAGGTGCGCCCGCGCCCCTTGTCGACCTCCACATCGCGCCCTGGGGCGACTTCCGAGCCACACCAGGGACAACTAGTCAGCTGGGCGGGAGAAGCGGCCCCTGCGTTGTACTTGCCGGGGTTGCGGATGTCCTCGATGGCCCGATGGCTATCCTCGGTCGTGCCGGGTGTCACCTTGTTACCCACCCACAAGCCGATGGTGAAAGGCTCACTGCCGAGTGATTCGTCACCCTTGGCCAGCGCCTCGCGCCGAAGCACCTCCATCGCACAGATCAGTGCCGTGGCACGCTGGAACTGCTGCAGCGTCAGTAGGCGCAGGGTGTATCGCATGATCACGGCCAGACCACGCGATCCGTCGTAGCCGCCCAGGTTGCCCTGCATGCGCCGAATGGCCATGGTGAAGGCGGCCACACCCAGGTACGCCTCCGTCTTGCCACCGCCGGTGGGGAACCAGAGCAAGTCGGCATAGGCTTCGACTGGTTGCACGCGGTCAGGGTGCGTAGGATCGGCCAGCGAAGGGATCGAAAGCAGCAGGAAGGCCAGCTGGAACGGGCGCCAGCTGCGGTTCTTCAGCACGTCGAACTGCTCGACGGTGACGTCCTTGCCACGCCGGATTTCGAGGGCGTACTGGCTTCGCACGCGCTGAGTCGCCATCGCCCGGTTGGCGAATCGGAAGGCCGCCAGCGCTTTCTCGTTGCTCTTGAGCGTATCGATACCCTGCTGCAGACGCGTGTGGATCTCCTGGCACCGATCCATCGCCTGTTGCGACTGCGCGTCGTAGCCGAGCACGTCTACGCCTACTCGAGCACGCTGCTCGTCGATCCACTCGGCGTAATCCTTGGTCAGGAGATTCAGGGCATCGACTAGTGGATTGATGTCCAGATTGGCAAGGTGCTGCATGTCCAACAGTCCGCTGCTCACCATTTCCTTCATCGCCGGCCGGTCGGCAGGGTCTAACCCCGGCGTCTCGGTGACCTGCACCTCGTACTGCGGCATGACGGAGGTTCGTACCTCGGTGGCCAACGTCACGTCATCTGCCGTTTCGGCGTGGACCGCGACGCCATGGCCCACAGCAAACTCCACCCGGTTGCGGTAGATCATCTCCAGCGACTCGCGCTCCGGGTCCATGCCGTCCGAAGCCAGAACGGGACGGCGACGGAAGATGGCGCGCTTCGGTGTCTCAGCTTCCGAGCGCACGATCAGTTCCGGCTGGAAAACCCAGGCGGAATCGCGATTGGTGTCGGGTTCCTCCTGGGCATTGACCAGAAACAGTGTCACCAGGCGATCACCATTCGCGTTCTTGGCACGAACGGAGCCTTGCACCCGCACTTCGGGATAGTTCTTGTCTGGCGCCTGATGAGGAATCACGCCTTCGCTGAGCGGCAGCAGCAGCTTTCCGCCACAGGGAATTCGTTGCCATACCTTGGCTTTTGACTGCTCCTCGGCACCGGTCTCCTTGTTCTTGCGGGTACGAAAGATCTCGTGCTCGTCACTACGCTCGTAGCGACCCCAACGTACCTCGACTTCGATCCGCTCGGCATCGCCATCCACGCAAAATGTCATGCCGAGGCTGCTCGGCACCAGCGATTGATTGCTGGCCGCGTCGATCTCATCGGCAGCGTCGGATTCAGGTTCGACACGACCCGTTGCCGTGCCGAATTCCGCGCCGGGTTCATGCTGACCAGGAGCCTTCGGATCGGTAGGCTCTTCGGCCTCGTCGCTTGCCAGTGGCCCTTCGAGCCCCTCGATGCCCCCCAGTGCAGCCTCGCGTGGGGCCAGCTTTCCGACCAGGTAGCGGTCCCGCACACCCATGTCGACGATGCGCTCGTGGGGTCCGCCAGCCGGGCCGAGCAAGTCGTCCATCACGGCCAGTTGCAGCAGTTCGCGGATATAGGCGAGTTCCTGCTGATGTTGAGGTGAGCTGGCGTCAGAACCGATCGTCGGCACTTCAGCGATGGTCTTGTGCAGTGCCTTCAGCAGGGCTTCGACGAAATCGGCCCACTGGACTCGCCCGACACTTCCCGAAGACGGTGGCGTGAGTGCAGTGAGGCCGATCGAGACGGGGTCGGTGGCCGACAGCAATCGGTCGAAGTAGATCGTCGTGGTCTCGAGATCGGAACGAACCCGCAGCACACGCCCGACACGGGTGATGCTGTCAGTGGTGTCCAGGACCAGAACCCAGTCGTCCTCCTCGATGGCCTGATAGAGAGAACGCTCACCCTTCAGGACCAGGATGTAGGGCGCAAGCCTGTGGTCGGTGCCGAGACCATGATCAATGGCGATCCATGCGTTGGCAGTTTTCGTCATACCTTGGTCACCTCAAATCCTGTCCACGATCTTTTCGAGCTTGTCGAGTGACTTGCTCTTTTCGATGTATGCCGAATACGCCTCTTGAGCGCCCCGAATCAGGGTGTCGTAATGGACGATGCGGCTGCCCGGTGAGATCGATGTCATCGATGACTTGAGGCGGTCGGGGTTCGATGCCTCTTCGTCGACGGTCTTGCCAAGGACGAAGATCACCTCGATGTTGGGGCTGACATCGTTTTGCTCACGCAGGATCTTTTTCAGCTTGTCGACGTAGGTCTGACCTTGCTCCACCAGCTCGAGCAATCCCATCTTGCGGCCGACCTTCTTGAGCTCGACGATGACGTGCTTGCCCGCATTGGTGCGATAGGCGATGTCGACGCGGCCCAGGCGCTCTTTCTCGGTCATCTCTTCGATCAGCACGCCTTCCGTCGTAAGGCGCGATTCCATGATCGGGCTGCCCGTGGCACGCTCCCATGCCGGGTCCAATAACCAGAGGTGATCAAACAGGTACTTCTGGAGCACCCGTTCCTTTGCGTCCTCATCGATGATGGTCTGGAAATCCCGGATGGCATCCAGACGCGATTTGACGATGTCCCGGTAGAGGGATGCCTCCAGTGAGTCTCTGTCGGCGAGCAAGGCCAGCAGCCTGTCGGCACTCTCGATGCTCGTCACGAACTCCTCGGTCGAGCCGCGCAGCTTCATGCGCTCGAATGCCAGGATGCCGTGCCGGTACATGAGCTTCCGGTCCTCTTCCTCATCGACCGGCAGCGCACTGAGTTTGGCGATCAGCGTCTCCGCGCTCTTTTTGTATCCTTCGGGGAGCGTGTCGAGCCACTCGGCGAGGGCGGGCGAGGTTTCCTTCGCTTTCTCGACCTCGTGCTTCTTGCGCCATTCCGTCCAGCGCTTCTCGACTTGCGTAAGACGTGATTTCAGGAAAGCGATCAGCTGCCCATATCGGGGGTCATCCTCCTGAACGCGCTGCCGATCGCTGGTCGCGATGTCTGGCGCGTCGTCGGCATCTAGGAAATCGGCCTCGATCTGCCCGGTGAGGTACTTCGTGTAGAGCCGCCCGTCATTCAGTTTGTCGAGGATGTTCTCGTGAAACAAGCGGCCACGGGCGAACACCACGATGCCATTCAGGTTGCCGGCATCCTCACTGTCTAGTTGCTTGGGGAACCTGGCTGTACCGATCCAGCCGCTGACCTTCCACCCGGCATCCCATGCATCGAACCGGTTCGGCAGCGACTCCTGTTCCAGGAGCTGGCTGGCGGGAGTCAGGTCGAGCGCGTCATCACCGAACTGCCAGAGGAACTGCACCATCGGCAGGTCGCCACGATCGGAGGAGGTGATGGGCTGGCCGTCGAGATCGATCTTGAACCCGTGTGCCTCACCGATCACCGAAAACCGGCGAGCCAGGCGCTTGCGCAGCGCCAGCGCTCCACGGCCGAGACGCTGCCGCTTAATGTCGCGCAAGACGATTCGGGTGCCTTTGGCGACGGTGATCTGTTCAGCAAGCAAGGACTCGGGGCTATAGAACGGTTCCTTCTTCTGAACCGATTCGTGGATGCCCGCCACGGTCATGCGAAGACCATGGGCCGCTCCATCCCTGGCCGACTCGACCTCGATGACGTTGGCGATCGAGAACAGCGAGAGCTTGCCGAGCCCTTTTCGACCCATCACCGGTCGACCCTTCGCTGTGGTCTTGCCATGCTCGACATCTTCATCACGCCGCCTATAACCGACCCTCAGGTATTTTCCGTTCATGTCGTCGACCGACATACCGATGCCGTCATCGAGGATCTCGATCCAATTGCCGTCCGGGTCGATCTTGATGTCGACGGTCTCGGCGTCGGCATCCCAGGCATTCGCGACAGCCTCGGTCAGAACGGCGGCGATGTTGCTGTATAGGTTGATCCCGAGATGGTCGAGCACGTTCAGATCGACCGTCATTCTGTATGTATCGCTCATAGATCTCCCTCATCGAAAAGCCCGTCGAGGGTGGCCAGAGAGGCCGCCTTCGGTCGGCGTCCACGTTTGGACTTCGTCGTCGCCGTTGCTCCGCCACTGCTACTCGCAGCCGCCTCGAAGCGTTCACGATTGAGTGCGGTCAGCCGTCCAAGGAGGTCGGCGGTGACCTCTTCCGCAAGTGACCATCGCCAAGGATCATTGGCGGACCCTCCATTGATTTCATGGAAGCCGTAAGTAATCCCGATGTCACCCCACCCATAGGCCGCCGATACCTCGGTGTCGATGGCGGCCAGCAACTCACGCATTTCGACGATCGTTGTGTCCTCCACGCTAGGGGTATGGATGGCGTTCATGACGTCGGTTAGACCGCATCCGTGCGCAGCACTGAATTCAACAGCCAAATCGTTGAATCGCTTTGCCCCATTGATGCCTGCTTCTGAGACTTCCGCAATTGGAATGGGGTACTTGGCGACAGACTCGCTGATGGAAAGCGAAAGGGTCTCCCCGAGATTCCCGCCGCTGAAACGTTCGAGCCATGCACGGAACCCCGTACTCAACGAAATGGCATAGAGGTCATCTCGTTCCATTCCGATCAATAGAACTTTGTTGGTGTAGATCCAATCGGATGGAGCGAGCATGCCCACCGGATATTTGGTGTTCTTGGAGTAGCCGATGAACTTGTCACGCTGCCGTATACGTCGCATCAAGTCGGCACGGTGGTTCCAGAACTGCCACCAACGATCGATCAACCCTTTGTAACTCTTCAGAGCGGCGACCGTGCGAGTCGGCTGCACTTCTTCGATGATGAAGCGGTGGGCGGTCGACCAGCGTCTGGCAATCTCATCCAAACCAAGATCGCCGATATCCAATGCCCATCGGCCGATGCGATTGAGCGCCGAACTCGTGATATCGTCGCCAGTGATATATGGGCGGAGCAGGCTGTCCGGTTCATTCTGGAGCCGCTCGAACCATGGGCTATCCGGCGTTACGACGAAAGCCAAACCTTTGCTGTTGTTTACACCTTCGAAAGCAAAGAGTGCATCCGGCAAGGTTTGTGGGGCCCAGACATCCGAGGCTTCCGGCTCTAACCTCGGTCCGATGCGAGCACACTTCCGACCATCGGCATCGCATTCGGCCCGCCATTCGCCTTTGATGAAACCGACGATGGCAACAACCACGGCAGCCGTTCCGGGCCAAGGCATACCCTTCTTTGCAAAGTAGATGGTGCCGTTTTGAACCACGACGCCGAGGCCGACTTCGATGGCACTGCCCTCAGCGATGTTGCTGGTTGCGAGCAACCCATAGCAACCATAGGTGCGTAACAGGTCGACGGCGCGACGGTGGAAGATCACGCACAAATCGATCTTGCCCGGCGATGCGCCCAGCACCATCTGACACTGCCATTGCAGCTTGTCACCCATCGCGCCCTTCCACAGGCGGTTGCCGAGGAACGGTGGGTTGCCGACGAGTGCATCGAATCCGGAGGGCGATCTGGCAAAGACCTCGGGAAATTCCAGCGGCCAGTGGAACGGGAGACGCCTTGACTTTTCCGGCGGCAGATCGACACTCAATGCGTCGTGTGCTCGCCGAACCAAGTCTTCTATTGCGTCGTGCTGACCATCGACGGCCTATCCGGCTTGAATCGCGAGCGTGCCGACGGCACTGGACAGGTAGTTCGCATTTCCGCCTGAAATCAGCACCTCCGCGATGAAAGCATTGGCGACACGCTCCGGCACTTTGAGCTTTTGGCGCGCATCGGCATCCAGTCGTGCCATGGCTTCGACGTCACGGATATCTCGGATCGGCATCTCGCGCAGCCGCTGCCGCAACTCAATCGCCTCGTGAACCGCCCGCTCGATGTTCTGCCCGAACAATCGTTGCTGACCTTTCCCGGTCGGCACCATCATGAGCTCGGTGAGCTGATCCAGCCGATGAATGCCGAGCAGACTATCGCCGCAGCGCAGGTTGTGATCAAGGAAGCCGAAGGGCCGCCCCTTGGCCAGTGTCACCAACCAGATGGAGAGCTTGGCGAGTTCGACGGCCAGTGGATTCAGATCGACGCCGTAGAGGCAGCGCTCGGCGATGAGTCGGCGGGCGATCACGGTGCGGGCCTCGGTGTCGCGGGGTAGTGGCTCCTTGGTGTCCGGTGCATCCAACACTGCGCCATCCACACTCACCGTCTTTCCGCTGCCTTCGGCCTGTGACCAAGCCTCGACAAGTCGATCGGCCAGCCAACGGCAGGCCTGCACCAAGAAGGCGCCTGAGCCCATGGCTGGGTCGCAGATCTTGAGGTCGAGCAGTTCTGCGGGCGATTTCAGTACCCACTGCTCTCGCGGAGTGCCCTCAGCCGGCCCCAC
The DNA here is from genome assembly GCA_021802595.1 of Pseudomonadota bacterium. The sequence goes on along the minus strand of JAJZRT010000005.1, from coordinate 15,751 downwards.
GTAGGCGATCGGCGTCAGTGTCTCGGTGACGATGGCCTCGGTGAGCGATTTTGGGGTGTAGTGGGTTCCGGTCTCGCGACGGTCAGAGCCGGTGGTGACGATGAAGGCCCCGGCGGGATAGACCAGCGGGTAACCCCAAGGGTCAGTGCGCACCAGGTGGGCAAAAGGCTTGATGCGGTTACGAAGGTTGGTGTCCCCATGGCAGGCGGCCAGCAGACGGTCGGCAAGCATATCGTCCACAGGCTTGGCCAGATCGTTGTGCACACGGCTGGCGGAACAGCCTGAACGCTCCTGCAGCAATTCGGCAAGGCGCTCTGCGCCGTCGAGGAGGGCAGATTCCAGCTCGGCCAACTCGACCCAGGGAGCCTTGGCATTCTTGGTGCCATCCAGCTCCAGCGTAACCTCGGCAGTGCGCTTGACGGTGCGCTCCAGCAGGCCCTCATAGACGTAGCCGATCTGTTCGACATCCAGCGCGCGATAGGACAGCGTTCGGCCTTGGAACTGCTGGATCGCCTCAAGCAACAGCAGCACGGTGCGGTTGTCGATCGGCAGCGGCTTAGCCGTGTCGGTGCGCCAGTCGGAGCCCTTGGCGCGGCCCTCGAGGAACGGGAAACGATCCGGATCGAAAAGCGAGCCGCCCAGCGCGGGCAGGCGCATGTTCTCGTGTTCGATGCCGCCGAACACGGCGCGGAAAATGGCTAACAGACGCGACCAGGCATCCCAGCGGCGTTCGAGAATCTCCTCGGATTCCTTGCGCAACTGCATGCGCAGCGTCGAGAGCGCGTAGTTGGCCTCGTAGCGTTCGTCGCCCAAGAGCAACAGGCCGCGCTCCTCGGCTGAGAGCAGGAACACCAGCCGCATCATCACCGTCAGCGCGGCTTCGTAGAGTTCCGGTTCCTTCACGTCACGCAGCAACTCGCGATCGCGGTCCTGGTCGGCCTTGTCGAGCGCCTGGATCAGCACTTCGACGGCGCGACGCACCTGCTCGCCGAGGGCGTCGGTGACCTCGTCCTGATATTTCAGGGAGCGGTCGAACAGTGCCGGCAATTGCTCGGATTCATCGACGAAGAAGCGACGAATGCCCAGCAGGTGCACGAAGGCTTGCAGGGTGATGGGCTCCTGATTCCAGATGCGGGCATACCAGCTGGCGAAGGTGGTGACGGCGCCCACCGGGGCGTCGACCAGCATCCAGCGCTCGCCGTTGGTGACCAGACCGAGGCGACAGCCGGTGGCACGGCAGAGTTGAACCATGCGATCAGCCGGTGTGGCGGCCCATCCATCCCGCTTCAGAGTGGCATCGAGGTCGACGTCCTGAACATAGGCGTGGATGAGCATCAGCGGCTTGTTGGCGCGTTGCTCGTCGATGACGGCCATATCCGGGTACAGCGTCACGCCATGTTCGGGCAGGGCGGCATTCAGGTTGGCCGCACACCAGTCGGCGCTCTTCAGAACGTCGCCTTTGCCGTCCTCATCAAGTTCCAGCCCGCGCGCCAGCACCTCATTGATCCACGCAGCGTGCAATTCGGCGAACTGCGGATCATCCGTCTCCAGCGCCTCGCGCCATTCCTCGTAGGCCTGACGCAGCCGTTTGCGCTTGATGCCATCGAGCTCTTCGAGACCTTGGGGAAAGGCTTCCTTGAGTACGGGAACGGCGAGAAACGGGCCGGAGATCTCGATGAGCGCCAGCCAGTCGTGATGCAAGGTATTGGCGCTCATGCTGCAACCCCTTTTGCAGCGGATGCAGGAACCAGAAAGATCACCGCAACCGGGAAGGTGCGGTCGTCGAGCTTGGCGTAACGTGTCTCGATGGCTTGCATCTCCTGGATTCGTTCTGCGGGTATGCGAGCGAGGCGCGCTTCCAACGCAGCGGTATCGCGCCTGAGTTGGATGCGCTCGTCCTCGGTGAAGAGCGATAGCTGCTCGGGCTGCTGATCTTTCTTGAGCTCGCTGTGGATCGCCTTCTCCAGTTCGTCGAGCACGGCGCCGATGTCGTCGATTTCCTGCTGCTTGCGGGCCTGCAAGGTGTTGGCCAGGAACTTGAGTCGATCCTTCGATCGGGCGTCGACTGCCTGCAGGATGGCGGGTCGAGTGCGATCGAAGCGCACCCGAAGGGCATCGAACAGCGAATCGTTCGCCGTGATGGGCTGCGCCTCGTCCAGCCACTGCTGGACCCGCGTGACGCCCTCTTCGCGCCGGAACGACTGATCGCGCAGATAGCCGCCCGAGACGGTCAGCTCCTCGTGAAGGCGATGGTGGTTGCCACCGGTGATGACCAGCCGCGAGATGACGACCACGGCCGGACCCTCAATGCTGCCATCCGGCAATGTGCGCACGGTGACGCGATGGAGTTTCTTCACGTCGTCCTGCGCCCAAACTTCGGCACGCAACAGACGCAGGCACATCTGCACCAAGCGATGGTTCAGGTGGACCAGCACGACGTCGTCTCGCCCCTTGGCTACGGCGTGGTCGAAGGTGATGGGGCGTATCTGTTGGGTATGGGGGTGACGCAAGCCCTCCAGGCAACGCGCCCATGAGCCCGAAAGGGGCGGCATCCTGAATGCGCTGCTCGGAGGAGCATCTGTGAGAGCGACGGGTTCCAGCGGGGGGCGACCCGCCAGCGCGAGGCCGGTCTTTACCGCCATCTCGACGTGGTCAGGCGTGAGATGGAAATCCTGCTGCGTGGCCAAGAGCCGTTCGTGGAGCTTGGCGACGCGCTCTTTCAGTTCACGTTCGGCGCGCACGAAGCGCCGAGACTTGGCGATCTTGGCCTCTGCCAGGCGGGTGTCCAGATCCTTCACCGAACCTTCGATGAGGCCGGACATCTGGGGCGCGATGACCGGATTGACGCTGCCCATGTCGGCGCGCATCGACTCCAGTTTGCGCAACGCACGCAGGATGTCCTCGCCATGGCCACCGACCGAGGCATGGCCTTTTTCACCACCATCGACGGGGTGCCAGATCAGAACCTCTTTCTCGCGTTGCCCGTGACGGTCGATACGCCCGTTGCGCTGCTCCATCACGTTGGGGTTGTAGGGGATCTCCAGGTGGATGAGGCAGTTACAGTAGTTCTGCAGGTCGATACCTTCCGAGGCTGCATCGGTGGCGAGCAGGATGCGGACGGGGGAATCCTTGGGGGATGTCTGGAAGGCCGCTTTGATGGGCTCACGCTCGTCCTGCGTGAGCCCTCCGTGGAGCAGACCGAGGCGTTCGCCGCCGAAACCATGGCTGGCAAGAATCTCGTGCATCCACTGGTGCGTGGTGCGGTATTCGGTGAACAAGATCACTCGGCGATCGCTCCACTGACCGCCTGGTTTCAGGTTGGCCGAGAGCCAGTCGAGGATGGCTCTGGCCTTGGAATCGGTCTGATTCTTGGCTCGCTGCGCCCATTGCCTCAGATCGGCAAGCATCCTTTGCTGTTCTTGAGTCAGCGGCTGGGATCGGCGTGAAGCCTCCTCGACGGCATCCGATTGGGCGTTCTCGACTTCCTGATCGTTGGCGTAATCCTCATCTACTTTCAGGATGGCTTTACGCAGGATGCGCTCAGCCATGGCATCCTGGACTTTGGGCTTAGCACCGTTCGCCACTGAGGCGACGTGCTTCTCGAGGGTAGACGCAAATGCCGCTGGCGACGAAAAAAGGCGCTTTTTGAGTAGTTGATTGACGAACGAGGTACCGAAGGTGCTTCCGGCTTTTTCGGCGTCTTTCTCACGACTGGCGCAGTAATCGTTCAGCTTCTGGTGGACATCCCGTTCCTCAGCCGTGTAAGGGACCGCCAGCGCCTGCAGCTTGCGCTGGGCATACAGCGGTTTGCCGTCGGCGTCGACGAGATCGCTCTTCAGGCGACGGATCATCACCTGACTCAACTGCTTTTCGTCGGGGAGGATGTTTCGGGCGAAGCGCTGGTCGTCTAGCAACTCCAGCAGCGAGGTAAACGACTCGGTGTAGCCGTTGTGGGGCGTGGCGGTCAGGAACAGGCGGTGCTGGAAGTGCGGGCTGATCGAGCGGATGAAGCGTGTTCGCTGACTCTCCAGCGCGTAATGCGCCCCGGCGGCGGGGGCGATGTTATGCGCTTCGTCGACGACCAGGAGATCGAACTTGCGCGGATGGCCTGCGTGAGGTGGCAGGACATCCCGCATGGCGCGAAGCCCCTCGCCACTCTTGACCCAGTCCATCGAGGCAATGAGCCGTGGGTGGGAGGTCCACGGGTTGGCATGGATGCCACGTTCGCGCCGCAGTTGTTTGATATAAGCGGTGTCGACCACGCGGAACTCGAGGCCGAACTTCTCCAGCATCTCGACACGCCATTTCTCCTGGAGAGAGGCTGGGCAGATGATCAAGACGGTACGGGCACGGTGCCGCAGCAGCATCTCCTGGATGACCAGCCCGGCCTCGATGGTCTTGCCCAAGCCGACGTCGTCGGCGATGAGCAGATTGACGCGGGCCATGTCGATGGCGCGAACTAGCGGGTCTAGCTGGAAGTCCTCGATGCTGACACCACTACGGAAAGGCGCCTGCAGGAAACCTCTATCGGCATTGGTGGCGGCACCCCAACGGACGGCATCGAGGAATGCTTCGAGCGTGCCCGAGTCGTCCTGCCCGGTGATGGAGGGCAGGCCCGCGCGCTCGATGACTTGTGCGCCAGGTTCGATCTCCCAGATGACTTCCAGTTCTTCGCCGAGACCATCCTCGTCGATGGATGAAAGCGTCACGCAGTTCTGCGACGCCGATGTCGATTCCAATTTCGAGGAGGTGACATCCGCCACGACCCATTGGCGGCGGCGAACCTCGACCAGTTGGCCAGGCTCCGGACGGGCGCGGTAGGTCTGGTGCTTCTGATCGTTCGAGATTTCCATACGGTCTGCCATCTTCCTGTTCAGTTCTTCTTGTCTGCGCCAGCAGGCGGCGCACGGCGCTTCGCCATCGCGACCGTCTGTGCGGCAGTTTCTGCGGCTTCGATCGGTGATTGGTGTTCCCAGAATCGCAGCACCGTCCAACCGGCATCGAGCAGCCTCGAATTCGTGTCGGCGTCTCTGAGGCGATTCGTTTCGATCTTTTGCCGCCAGAACTCGGCGTTATGCTTCGGCCAGGTGGCGTGCTCGGGACATCCATGCCAGTAACACCCGTCCACAAACACCGCAATCTTGAGACCAGGAAATGCAATGTCGGCAACTCTGCGGGGGCGTTTCAAAACCACGTAGTCGACACGGTAACGCAAGCCACGTCGATACAACTCCCTCCGTAATGCAAGCTCCGCTCCGGTTCCCTTCTGGCGAACCTTGGCCATTCGGCGGCTGGCTACAGGTGACGAGGGCTGTATGTGCGACACCGCGAGAGCCCCCGTCATTTGATTTACCGATCCACTACTGATGACAGGTGGGCATCGATGCTTTTCGCGATGGCACGTCCAAGATCTACTGGCACGGCATTGCCGATGAGTCGCCCCAAGGCAGTGAAGCTCACCTCACCATCATCAGGCACAAAGGCGTAGTCACGAGGGAAGCTCTGCAAGATCGCTGCCTCGCGCAATGAAATAGCGCGATCTTGCTCGGGGTGACCGAATCGACCATTGCCAAACCCGTAGCACTGCGTCGTCATGGTTGGGGCCGGCTTATCCCACTCCATACGGCCATAGACACCTGGATAGGTTCGACCACTCTCTACTCGATGACAATCGGCAACGAGATGATCCGGCCAGTCGCGCCACGTACCTCCTGGTTTGGAGGCACGAATACGCTTCAGATTCTTTTCGGACAAAGACGAGCTCGCATGCAACCTGTCACGAGGAGCCGCCTCGCCTGCCTGCAATGGTCTAAGGCGACCGATGGCCTGACGGACGGTCGAGGGCTTTGGGTGAGTTGGTTCGATCATCTTGATCTCGCCATACTTTGATGCAAGCAAGACCATTCTCCGGCGCATTTGAGGCACGCCGTACTTGGAACTATCGACTACGTCGAACCAAACCTTGTAGCCAAGTCTCTTTAGGGTATCCACGAAATCATGGAACACGACGTGCTTTGCGACCGTTGGCACGTTTTCCATCGTAATGACGTCAGGGCTGGTTTGCTCCGCCAGCCGCGCGAAGTGGTACAGCAACCCCCACTTCCCGTCCTTACCGTCCAATTCGTAACGCTGAGCGTAGGTCGAGAATGGCTGGCATGGGGCACAGCCTGCAAGTATCTTCAAGTCGGCATCGCCAAACAATTCATTGAGTTCGTCCGCAGATACCTGACTGATGTCGCGTTCGACGAACTTCGCCTGATCATTGTTTGCTTCATAGGGAAATCGGCATGCCGGATCCATGTCGATGCCGGCAACCACCGGAATGCCTTCCAGAACGAAGCCGTGCGTCAGCCCCCCCGCTCCGCAAAAAAGATCAATACAAGCTATTTTTGACATCTTTTACCTCCAGTCTCAGTTTTGACTCAACCCCATGAGGTGATCAAAACGCACCGATTGGCAAGGTTTATGTTGCCTTGCCTTGACCATCTTTCTCAGCTGCGCCGCCCGAATGAACCCATTCATCGATTTCGTCGGCCTTGAACTTCCAGAACCGGCCAATACGACGAGCGGGCATACTCTTCTTGCTGATCCATGCATAGATCGTGTCCTTGCTGACACCGAGGTATGCAGCGATCTCTTCGACTGACAGCCAACGCTCTGACATGACTTCGATTTCCACGAAAAATGGTCGTTAATACGGCAGCATCAATGATTACACGGGTGATCGTAGTTGTAAATGTGAATGAACATGATTTGATGGGGTTTGATATGACTTGGGGTGATTGAATTGTGCTGACTCATTCGTCACGCATTTCGCTGCAGCCCTCAAATACAAAAAATGCCCCGTTCCGACCATAAGTGGGCAGAACGGGGCAATAAACAGAAAAATCTGATCAGACCAGTAGCAACGATGCCTCTGCGGCGCGACGCACTACAAGTCCGGGCAAGACCCTTCCTCCACCGTATACCCACCGTCGGAGTTCGCTAACTGCGCCAGGCCAATTTCGCTGGTTGATCCTCCGACGTAGCGTCGAGGTCTGCAACTGCCCCGCGCCGAGGTTGAACGTAAAATCCACGATGGCTGCCAGCCGCCCCTCGGGCTCGGTGGCCAGCACCGGGCAATAGCGCAGCGTGGCGGTGAGCGCCGACCGGAGATCACTGGCCAGGTATATCTCGGCCTCGGCCTCAGTGATCGGTAGGTGCTTTGGGTCGCACAGGTGGCCGTAGCCAATCGTCCAGTATCCGGCCGGGCAGATGTACGGCTGTGCCCGACCAGGATCAGCCCTCGCTACCCGGTGGAAGCCCTCAAAGCGCTTGGCCAGTTCTATGGCCGGTTTCGGAACCTCGATCATGGCCGTACCCGGTCAAACACGCGCCCGAGGAACCAGAAGTTCAGCACGCCGGCCCACAGCGCCTGATCGGCTTCCGTCCAGGCATGCAGGATTGCCGTGCCCCAACCGGCACCTGCAGTGACGGCCGCCACAAACGCCGCCGTCTTGGCCGCACAATAAAGCAGCATGAACCAGTATGTAATGATGGGCCGCACGCTGATCGACAACGCATCGGCCCAGCGCACCCCGGACCGCTGCCCCTGGGCTGCCACGGCCTCCTTCAGCGCCTCGATCGCTCCTGTATTCCAGGCCGCATCGGCGCTGGCCCCGATCTCGGCCATGCGTTGCGAGCCCCGCAATTTCTCAAACTCCAGCGCCTTGTCCTGCATGGCCAGTTCGTGACTGCGCTCGCCATTGCGGTCCATCCACTTCAGGATTTCCGGGGCCAGACGGAAAGCACCGCCCAGGAGGCCGCCGAGCAGAGTCTCGATCATGGCTGGCCCCCGAACAACTTGATCTTGAGCACGGTGCCAGCCAGCAAGGCCAGCACCAGGCCGGTGACGATCATCTTGACCAGGGTGATGCCAGCCGTGCGCTTGGCCTCATTGAAGGCATCCAGCAGGTTCCTCAATTCCCGGATGTCGTGAGCGGCATCCTCACCATCCAGGCCCACGCCGTGCAATGCGGCGCGAGCGCCACGTTCGGCCGCCCGTTCCAGCATCGCTTCGAACTCTTCTTGCGGGATGGTCACCATCTTGCGGCGCTCCATTGGGGTTGCATCCATGATTTCGTCCTCCAGAAATGGAAAGCCCACCTCGTGGGTGGGCTCGTAGGGTTGGTCAAGCAATGTCAGATCGCGATGCCGGCACTCCAGCCAGTGGCCTTGTAAGCCGCGAGCACGGCTTCGTCATCGATGTAGCAAAGCCAGCCGACCTTCGGCATGTAGTACTCCCAGGTGCTCGCCACGCGCACGGCGATCTGGTTTGTTCTGCCCGCCCAAACACCCGTAGCAGCGGCCGGAATGATGTAGCGGTCGCCGTCGACCGGACTCACCGGTGGCGTAGCCAGATCCCGATCCTTGACCGCGAGCCCGACCACCGCACCGAGCCGCTTCAAATTGCCGTCCATCGTCGTGTTCCACCCGGACTCGCCGAGAGTCCAGCCGTAGGTCAGTCCCATGTTGGGATCAGTGCTTGCCATCAGATGCCTCCATAGTATTTGCCGTAGTTCAGGCCGAACCCCGCCCGCTCGAAACTCCGCGTCTGCTTCTGCCAGCAGACATGCCCGTCTCGTACCGACTCGATCTCGACCTTGAGCCGGCCGTTGATCCGGCCCAACCCGCTGTCCGTGGCTTCGTCGGTAGTCGTATAGGTCAGGGACGTCGTAGTCAGACCCGTGAGGGTTTTTTGGAGCCCAAGGTTCTCGTTGTAGATGCGGACCGTGTAGGTGGTCCCCGCCTCGGGGCCGATGTTTCCCTCCGACTGCGTCACCAGATAGACGGTCTGCTGCATGCGGTCGCGATGAGCCCAGGTCAGCGCCATCTGACCCAGAATCACGGTGGGCCACATCACGTTATTGACGCGCACATTCCCGGGCGGATACGGCCTGATCATGCGCTTGGCGAAGGTGTAGCTGTCGGCCGTCGCCGCTGACTCCGCCAGGCGTCCCATGCCGGTCGACGGCAGCAGCTTGACCTGCAGCGACTCCCCGGACAGATACTGCTCGGTGATCAGTGCTTCCACGGCATCGGCGAACCAGAGCCGCGCACCGGCTAGATGACTGGCCGGAACGGTATCGAGAATGCCCCGTTCTACCGTGATCGTCCCGGCACCGAGATTCACTGCCTTGATCGCCAGGATCTCGTCGTCGAGATAGGCCAGCTTGTCGAGGCCGACTGACTCCAGGTCCTGACCGTTGCCGATCGCCAGCACGGTAGCAGCCGGGTCGATGTCGTTTATCAGCGTCGCGTTGGGCGTAAAACCCATCGCCTCGACCTCGGCAAAGGCGGCACTGCCTTGGCGCGTCAACACCTTCACATTGAGGGAATCTCCGGAGGGCCGGCTTGCGCACACCACCAGCAGACCGCCTTCGGGTTCGAGTTCCGCCCGGGCCGTCGCCGATTCGCCAACCACCCGCTTCACCACCGTCCACCAGGGCGCCTCACCCAGTTTTCTGAACGGCACCGGGGCCGGGGCGGTCAGTGGCGAGACCCAGGAGGTGGGCGTCGGCGAGACATAGGTGGCCGAGGGCAAGCCGAAGATGTCTTCCACGCATTCGATGCGCACCCGCCCATCAGTCAGGGTGCCATAGCTGATGCGCACCACCCGCATCACCAGTTGGGCGATGCCCAGTTCCGGCCAGGTCAGCTTGAAGACGTCGCCGATATTGAGACTGGCCGCTTTGCGGTTGGCGACCAGCGTCGCCTTAGCCAGTGGCACGGACAACTGCTTGAGGTCGCCCAGCGCCACCTTCGAGGCCAGCGTGCCGTTACTGATGCCCGGATAATCCACCGTCACCGAGGACACCACGCCACCGGCCAGTTCCAGTGCCGCCAGGTCATGGACGGTGATCGCCGCATCCTTGTCGGTGCTGCGGTCCCGGTAGCGCACCGTGACCTGATTGATCAGTTCGGATTCGGCCGGACGCGAGAAGCTTTCCAGCGCGAGGATATTGGTGGCATCCAGCACCATGAGGCTGGAGAGGCTGTAGTCCGCCCGGGCGAGCTTCAGGGTGTATTGCCCGGTACGCGGATGGACATAGAGCGTGCCATCGATGTGGCGCAGCACTTCGCCGATGAACTCTTCGAGGGGCTGTTCGCGATCCCACAACAAGGAGAGTCCGAACTGTTCGCTGCCCAGCGTGTAGGACGCCGTAGAGAAACTGCCGGCATCGATCTCGCTGGTGGCATGCCCCAGACCCCAGGTCGCATTGTTGAGGCACTCGTAGATGATATGGGCCGGATTGGCGTCACCGTTGATGTAGCCGCTACCCAGGGCCACCGGTGCCGGAATCCGCCGTGCCTCGACGCTCCAGGGCTTGATGTAGGGGTTCATCGCCGACAGTTGGCACTGCTGGACGATCAGCGACAGCACGCCGCGAAACGCAGGAATGATGCTACCGAGCTTCTGTTGCAGGTAGCCGGATACGGTCTCGGACGGACCGCCGAACTTCACCTCGACATAGCCCTGCACACCACCTTCGCGCGAATCGCCGCCGAACAGCTGCGGGGCATTGATGTAGATCGTCTGGCTGCTCGTAATGCTGCCGCTCCAGGCCGTGCGCTCGCCGACGATGATGCGGGTGATGGCATCGACCGGCCCGTGGCACAGAACCAGATGCAGTCCCGCGTAGTAGCGATGGCCAACGACATAGGAACTCGAGCCGCCACCGCGTTTTCCGCCGCCGCCCACTTAGGCCACCTGCTCGCGTTGTTCAACGGCTTCGGCGAGGCGAATGGCCATGGCGTCGCCGGTGGCCCGGAGCCAGTCGGTCGTCACGCCATCCCGACGAAAGTCGTCGAAGCTGACCCCGTCACGCGGGAACCATTTGCGCAGCCCCGCGTTGCAATAGCCCAGCGCCTTGGCGTCCTCATGGGTTGCGATCACCGTCATTTCTTACCTCCACTGCCAGACGTCTGGCGAATTTCCGTGGTCTTGATATCGCCATACCAGACGCAGTTGGCCTGGCGGATGACGCGGGTGCCAAACAGCACCGGAATGGGCTTGCCCTGTTCGGCCACCGGAACATCCACATTGCCGGGCGAGACGGAAGCCGGTTTGGGCGGCCGGGGGCTCAGCAAGGCCCCGATGACCGTGGTCACCACCCAGACGAGAATTTGCGTCCACATAACCGACCTCAGACGATCGAGTCACCGGCAAAGGGGTTCTTTGCCGGTATCCAGGGGAACCCCCCAAAGTTCAGCGCATTGCCGAACTTGCTCTGGCAGGTCGAGAAACTGCGGTCGCAGCCGGCGAAGGCTTCGAAGGCGCTGCCCACCGCGAGTCCAGGCAGGACGCTCGACAGCGTGACCGTATCGCCCGAGTGCTGGGTGATCATGCGTGGCACGCCACCCACGCGCAGGTAACCGCCGGTCAGCCATCCGGTGCTCTGCGACAGGAAGGCCACCGAGGTTGCCGTCAAACCAGAGACCGCGCTCAGCGTGCCGGCGATCTTGTAGGCCTGGTTGTTGATGCCACAGCCCGGGTCGTACAGGGCATGGCGGCAACCCGTCTGGTAATGCGCCCGCAGCCCCGGACGCTTCAAGGCCGTGAAGATCGACTCGCAGCGGATCGTCGCGCCGCTGCCGGCAAACACCACGGACGCCACCCGGCCCTTCCAGGCGGTGATGTACTCGCTGTCACCGTAGTGATTGCGAAACAGCGTCAGGGACACCACCCCGTTGGGCCGGCTGGCGGCAAACAACTGGGCCACCGCAAAGTCGCGCGCACATTCCAGTTCGATGCCATTGCGCGAGAAATCCGGCGATTGCTCCAGTCCGGAACGACGCAGAACGGCTGGCTGGTAGGTGTCGGCCTGGTAGGTCACGACCTCGCGGCCACTGGTCACCGCCCAGACCTGCTGGCCAAGGACGAAGCGATAGAGTTCCACCGGCAGACCAGCGGCCACCGAGGTTTCCTGCGTGAGATAGGACATCGGTTATCCCTTGATGCTCTTGACTGGCAATGCCGATTCGACGATCCGGTCGGAGAGCCAGTGCAATTCGATCTGGTCGCTGTCGAGCCGGCTTTTTTCGAGGAAGTAGATGGCGAGCCAGTCTTCGGGGTTGGCGTCGAAGCCGAAGGTCTGATCCAGCGTCATCGTCTCCTCTTCATTGATGGTCCCCGCACCGAAGCTCAGGATCGTGCGGTAGTACCAGGTGCCGTTCTTGTGCAGGAAGGCGGCTTCGGTGCGTCCCTGCATCGGGTTGAAGTACAGGGCATAGCCCCGTGCCGCAACGGTCATCACCGTCTGGTTCGACAGGATCTTGCGGGTCGGCACGATGGAGGTTTCCCATCCCGGCTGCCAGTACGCCACCAGGCGTCCGGCACGGGCTGCCAGCCAGCCCTTGAAGGCGGCAATCTCGGCACGACTGGTGAAGCGGAAATCGAAGGCGCGACGAATGAACGGTCGTGCCCCCGAGTCATCCACCGCTGTAATGCCGGTCTCGTAGTCCAGGACTTCGGCGAGCCGCTGATACTCCACCTCGACATCGCGTTCCCGGTTCGGTCGCGGGAAGGTCATCGGCCAGATCGGCACATTGCTCAGTCTGGTGGCGTTATCCTGCTTGGTGATCGAGGTGGTACCCGCGATATCGAACACCACCCGGGCCGTGACGATGGCTTCCGTGACCCGCGTTACCGGCTGGCTGATGCGCAGCCGTGCAGTACGCGCCGGTGTCACGAAGGCGCCTGACGGCCACGACTGGAGGATGGGTTGCTTGAGCGTCACGCCATTGCTGGCGACCGACAGGACTTCGGCCGCCTCGGTATTGCGGCTGTCGGTACCGATCACCAGCAGGCCATCGGCCTCGTACTCCAGATGCGTCGTCGTCAGCGGAATAAAGGTGCTGCCCGCCACCAGACTGCCCGCCAACTGGGTCTTGTCGGGCCAGATCGGCAAGGCATAGACCCGCGACTGCCAGGCCGACAGCAGCACATCCAGCAATGCCGCATCGTCGCGCCCGAGCAGGATCGTGAATTCGAGCGAGCGGCGCGGATTGACGCGCAGGCTCACGCGCTGCTCCGTGCCATCCCGGGCAGTCAGCACATCGGTGGCCCAGGCCAGTCGTTCCAACCAGGACTCGCCCCAGTGGGGCCGCAGCCCAAAGACCACGACCCGCCGACCCGAGATGCTCAGGCGCGGTGTCTCACCAGGAAACTGGAAGCTGAAGGACGCCTCGATGACCGGGGGACCATCAAGACTGATGGAGACCTCGTACAGGCGCGACGACAGCATGCCGAAGGTGGTCGGCGGAATGCTGCTGCCCGACAACACGATGCCCCCATCGTTCTCGCCGACGATCGCCGACAGGGTCTTGGTGGCGAAGTGCGCGTTCCACACCTCGATCTGTCGCATCTGCGTCGACAGCAGGTTGCCCAGGATGATCTTGCCCGGCAGCAGATGAATCTGGTGATACCAGTGCTGCTCGAACTGGCGGATCGTGAAGCCGGCGAAGCCTACCGGCAGTTCGCTGATCGGCAGAAGGTTGGTCAGGGAGCCGCCGCTGGAAAATCGCGCAATGGCCCCTTCATACGGGCGAAACGGTGCCGGCAGGAATTTCTCAGGCAAAGCATAGGCCGGATCGCCCTTCACGCCTGAGGGCAACACACCTCCCGCAAAGGTCGTCATTTCTTGAAGGCGTAGCCGCCATAGGACGTGCTGAACACCATCCACTCGTCGCTGCCGAGCGTCACGATGTCCTTGTTCGCGTACTGACCGTTCATGCGCAGCAGACGGGCCTCGGGGATGTAGCCCACCATCGAGTAATAGTAGGTCGGCGTGGTGCGTCCCACCTCGACGGTGATCGGATACAGCGGCGTCACCCCGTTGAAGGTGATCGGCGAATAGCTGTCGAGTTGTCGCGTCAGGCTGGTATAGAACATCCGCGACGAGGTGTTGCCGGAGCCGTTGGCGGTTTTCCAGGCATTGGTCGCACTGTCGATGTCGGCGCGCACGGCACCGCTATAGCTATCGGACAGAAAGGCACCACCCGTGAAGCTGCAGGTCTTGGTCATGGTGCCGAAAAGCAGCATGTTGTAGATGGTGCTGGTGTATTGCGTGACGCAATAGCAGTAGCCATCCCCGCCGAACAGGAAGTATTCGGCACTGCCGGACAGCAAGTTGGCCGAGATCGAGCCACCCGATACGGTTTGTGAGCCGTAGGCCAGGCCGCTGCTGAACGCAGTTGAGCCATAGGCCGCGATGTAACTGCTCCAGGAGTGCAGATTGACGTACTGTCCGCTGGCCGCATGCTGCAGGTGCAGACGGTAGTAACCCGAATCAGCCTGATACATCAGCTGCGTGTAACCGCAGTAGGTGGTGGCGAAGAGCCGGATCTTGTCGAGCAGGTCGTTCGGCGAGGTGGTGATACCGGATTGGAATGCCATAAGTGTTGGAACGCCTTACGTGCCGACCGCTACCGCAATCAGCATGTGAAAGTTGAGGGAACGAGGTCGGCGATGCGGCGTTGGTCTATGCCAGTTTCAGTGCCCAATAGTCGTAGTACCCGGTGCGATACACGTCCTGCACCACGAGGTGATCCACGCCATTGGCGGTGATGATGTTCTCCACGGAATTGCCGTAGCCCGGCACGCTGTACATGCCGTCCAGTTCGCCAAGGCCCTGCATCACGAAGGGCAACAGCGGATAGCTGCCATCCGGGGCTTCGCGCTGATTGCTGCCCCAGGTGCCCGGCCAGAAATACGGACTGCTGTTCCAGGTGCCCGTGGGCGACCAGTACGCCCCGGAATAGCCCGCCGTGCGCGGCAGATGGTTGCGATAGGTGTAGGCGTTGCTCCAGCGCGTCGAGCCGTTGTACGAACCGCCCACCACCAGGGGATACGGGTATTGGGCCGGCGTCGCATAGGGCAGGAACAGCCCGAGATGCACGCACTCGTAGTAGGTGCCGGTCTTGACCACCACGACGATGCGACGACCGTTGGCGACGAACCAGTACGGCATCGCCGACAGGGTCAGCAAGGCATAGAAAGTCTGACTGCTGTTGTACTGGGCATCAAACGCCACCCCGGGGTTGTAGGTGACATAGCCCCGCAGTTTCCAGTTGCCATAGTCCGACGACGTCTCCGTCTGGATCGCGACATAGATCTCGTCGGTCCCGGCCAGTCCCACCCCCTTCAACACCAGTTCGGCCGGCGGCCCAGGTACCCAGCGCATGACTTGCCAGCGCTCGTTGGCGGGCAGCATCTGCTCGGTGACGAAGGCCTTGAGGCGGATCAGCAGGTCGAGGTAGTCTGAAGCGGTACCGGATGTCCAAGCCATGGCAATTCCTAACGCAGAATCTCGCGCACGGCCGAACCATTGCGCGAAAGGATGTTGAGAATCGACTTTTCGCCAGCAGGCGAGGTCAAGTAGTCGGCGGCAAGACTGGGATCGATCACATTGACGATGCGCACCGCCTGACCGGTCCCGCCCCCTGTCGTTGCCGGGGCGGCGGGTGGCACCAGTCCTCCCTCGGCGAAGGCCAGACGCACACCCTGCCAGCGGGGGACACTGAGTCCGCCGTTCAGGGCATGCAGGAAATCGACGCCGAGCCGGCGCACGGCAGCGGCCCGCAGGACATACTCCCCGGCCGACAGACGCGCCGGGATCGAGTCCGAGGTCGAAGTCCCCGGCCCGCTGACCAGGCCACCCGTGGCGAAGCCCTTGAACAGTCCGCTGATGAAGGCACCCAGGCCACCACT
>JAJZRT010000253.1 GCA_021802595.1 Pseudomonadota bacterium | reverse complement strand
ACCGCCGGCTTCAGCCCGACCGCGGCCTGGCGCAGCATCTGTTCGCCCATGCGCATCTGCACGATGCCAAGCCAGCGGTAGGCCTCGGCGAGCTCACGCTGGGCCGCTTCGCGCAATTCGCGGTATTGCGCCAGCCGCTCGTAGACCAGGCGGGTCAGCAGGTCGCGCTTCTTTTCCAGCATCTGCCGGCCCTGCTCCAGAAAGCGCGCCTGCCGGCCGACCTGCAGCAGCGCGCTCTTGGTGGGGGGGACGGAGAGGCGTTTTTTCATGATTGGTGAGCGGTAAGCAGTAAGCAGGGAGCGGCAAGGACTGCAGCGGAACGGGGTTTCCTGCCCACCACTTCCCGTTCACGGCCCACCCGTTCCATCACGCCGTTTCCTTGTGATACTTCGCCAGTTCCTCTTCCGACACGCGGATCAGCGTTTCCGGCGGCAGCATGGAAAGCAGTTCCCAGGCGAGGTTGAGCGTTTCGTGGATGCTGCGATCCTCGTCCTCGCCCTGGCCGATGAAACGGCGCTCGAAGGCTTCCGCGAACTGCAGGGTGCGACGGTCGGCGTCGCTCAATTCCTCGGCGCCAATGATCGCTGCGAGACCCCGGACTTCGAGCGCCTTCGCGTAGCTGGCGAACAGCTGGCTGGCGACGTGCGGGTGATCTCCGCGGGTGAAGTTCTTGCCGATGCCGTCCTTCATCAATCGTGAAAGAGACGGCAGCACGGCCACCGGCGGGTAGACGTTCTGGTTGGCCAGCTCGCGCCCGAGCACGATCTGCCCTTCGGTGATGTAGCCAGTGAGGTCGGGGATCGGATGGGTGATGTCGTCGGACGGCATCGACAGCACCGGGATCATCGTGATCGAGCCGCGCCGGTTCTTGATGCGCCCGGCCCGTTCGTAGAGCTCGGCCAGGTCGGAATAGAGATAGCCGGGATAGCCCTTGCGCGCCGGCACGTCGCCGCGCAGCACCGCGACCTCTCTTAACGCTTCAGCGTAGGCGGTCATGTCGGTCATCACGACCAGGACATGGTAATCGAGATCGAAGGCCAGGTATTCGGCGGCGGTGAGTGCGGCGCGCGGGGTCAGCAGGCGTTCGATCACCGGCTCGTCGGCAAGGTTGAGGAACATCACCACCTTGCTCAGCACCCCGCTCTCCTCGAAGCTCTCCTGGAAGAAGCGTGCATCGGCATGCGAGGCGCCGAAGGCGGCGAACACGACCACGAACTCGGCGGCCGCCTCGCCCAGCAGCCGCGCCTGACGCACGATCTGCGCGGCGACGCGGTTGTGCGGCAGGCCGCCGCCGGAGAAGATCGGCAGCTTCTGTCCGCGCGCCAGCGAATTCATGCCGTCGATGGCGGAAATGCCGGTCTGGATGAATTCGCGCGGATAGGCCCACGCTGACCGGTTGAGCGGTGCGCCGTTGATGTCGCGGCGGTCAGCGGAAATGACCGGCGGGCGGCCGTCGCGCGGCAGTCCGGCGCCATTGAATACGCGGCCGAGGATGTCGCGCGATACCGGCAGCCTGAACGGCTCGTCGAGAAAACGCACCCAGGTGCGTTCGAGATCGAGCTCGTCGGTGCCTTCGAACACCTCGATCAGTACGCTATCGGTAGCCGCGCGGATCACCAGGCCGGCGCGCACGCGGCCGGCGTGGTCGCGCAGCTGCACGCGCGAGCCGGCGGCGACGCCGGGCACGCCCGCCATCACGACAAGTCCTCCCTGAGCCGAGGTCGCGGTGCGGAATTCGATATTCCTCATGGCATGGCCTCCCCCTGCGTCGCGGGAGGCGCGGTCGCTTCATATTCATCGAGCAGGGGTTCGAAGGCCGCCGGGATGGCGGCGATTTTCGCCTTCAGCGCAGCGATATCGTCCGAGCCGTGCTGGCTCTTCCAGCGTCGTGCCTGCGCCAGCAGCGGCATCTGGATCAGGCGCCGGGCCGGCGCGCCGAGCTTGACCAGCTTCATGCCCTGGCGGTGGATTTCCAGCAGCGCAGTGAGCAGGGCGTACTGTTTTTCCGGCGAGGCGAAACTGTCGACGTCGTCGGTGGCCGCCTGCTGCAGCAACCCCTCCTTGATCAGGCTTGCGGCCTCCAGCGTCCAGCGCTGCTCGGAGGACAAGGCCTCGACGCCGACCAGATTGACGATGCGCTGCAGCTCCTCCGAGGCGGCCAGCAGGTCGAGTGCTTCGGCGCGCGCATTTTCCCAATCCGGATCGATGTGTTGCGCCCACCACTTCGCAGCCGATTTCACGTAACCGGAGAAGCTTTCGAGCCAGTCGACCGCCGGGTAGTGGCGCGCGTCGGCGAGTTCCTTCGACAGCGCCCAGAAGGTCTGAATGATTTCTTTCGTGTGGCTCGTCACCGGTTCGGAGAAGTCGCCGCCCGGCGGCGACACCGCGCCGATCAGCGTGACCGAGCCGTGGTCTCCGGCAAGCGTCTCGACCCGCCCGGCGCGTTCGTAGAAGGCCGCCAGCCGGGAGCCGAGATAGGCCGGGTAGCCTTCCTCCACCGGCATCTGCCCCAGCCGGCCCGACACCTCGCGCAGCGCCTCGGCCCAGCGGCTGGTGGAATCGGCCACCATCACCACGTCGTAGCCCTGGTCGCGGAAATATTCGGCCAGCGTGATGCCGACGTAGATCGACGCCTCGCGCGCCACCACCGGCATGTTCGAGGTGTTGGCCACCAGGAGCGTACGCTCCATCAGCGGGCGGCCGGTGTGCGGATCCTTCAACTCGGGCATGAATTCGAGCACGTCGGTGAGCTCGTTGCCGCGCTCGCCGCAGCCGACGTAGATGACGATCTCGGCGTTGCACCAGCGCGCGATCTGCTGCTGCAGCATGGTCTTGCCGGCGCCGAACGGTCCGGGGATCGCCGCCTTGCCGCCCTTCAGCAGCGGGTAGAAGGTGTCGAGGATGCGCTGCCCGGTGATCAGCGGCGCCACCGCGTGGTCGCGCTGCCGGAACGGGCGTGGCGTGCGCACCGGCCAGCGATGGAACAGATACAGCTTTTCGATGCGGCCGTCGGCGAGCTTCACCCGGCCGATGGCTTCATCGATCGTGAGATCGCCTTCCGGCGCCAGCTCCAGCAGCTCGCCCTGCAGCAACGGCGGCACCAGGATGCGGTGCCGGATCGACGCGGTTTCCTCAACGCTGCCCAGCACATCGCCTCCGGCAAGCCGCGATCCGGCGCGACGTTCCGGATCGGGCACGAAGTGCCAGCGCCGCTCGCGCTGCAGAGAAGGTACGCGGACGCCCCGTTCGATGCGGTCGCCACTCTGTTCCCGCATCGTCTGCAGCGGGCGCTGCACGCCGTCGAAAATGCCCCCCAGCAGCCCCGGCCCGAGTTCGACCGACAGCGGCCAGCCCAGGCCTTCCGCCTCCTCGCCGGGCCGCAGACCGGCGGTGTCCTCATACAGCTGCACCAGCGCGGTGTTGCCATCGCGGCCGATGACCTCGCCAACCAGGCCCAGACGCCCCACCCGCACCTGCTCGCCCAGCACCGTCTGCGGCAGTTCGAGTTTGACCAGGGGGCCGTTGATTTCAAGAATTCTGCCCATGTTCCCTATCCGTGAATGAGCGTGCCGAGGTCGGGTGCGCTGGCGAACAGGCGTTCCATTGCCACGCGTGCCAGTTCGTCGGCGAGACGCGCATGGCGTGCCTCGAAAGTCTGGTCGAGCCGGGCGCGATTGTCAGACAGGCGCACCCGGATGCCCCCCTCGCTCGGCTGAGCGTGGGTGGCAAGCGTGACCGTCCGTCCCGGCGCGGCACGTGCACACATGTCATCCCACCGCGGTGCCAGACGCTTTTCGTCCTCGGGCCGGACCTCGGCGATCAGGTCGCCCGGCGGCAGCGCCCTGGCTGCGGCGGCCAGCCAGGCTTCGAGCACATCGAGGTAGCGGGTCTCGTCCTGCACCCGTTGGCGGAAAGCGGTTCTGACCCCGGCCAGCGCGGCTTCCGTGAGTGCCCAGCGCAAACGGTCGAGTTCGGCCGCCAGACGCGTTTCCGCCGCCTGGCCTTGCCGCCGCACCAGCCGCTCGGCCTCGACCTTGGCGGCCAGCACTTCGTGTTCGCCAGCCAGCTTCAGCTTGTCGGCCGACTCGGCGAGGATGCGCGCGCGCGTCGATTCGGCGTTCTGCCGGAGCTCGCGTGCGAGCGTCTCGGCCTGCTGCTGCAGCGCCTGTTCGAGTTGGGAAACCTGGGTGTCCGCTACCATTCATGCTCCGGATTCAAGGGCTTGAGAAGCAATGTTCACGTTGCACTGTTCAAGAAAAGTCTCGGCATTCTGTTATTTCAACGCGTCCGGCCCGAGGAAGGCCTGCACCACTTCGTCCACCGCCGGTGCGTAATCCCGGGGCGCGGGGAGCGGTGGCAGTTCAGTGATGACGATGCGACCGCCTTCATTGCGCAGGCGATTGAGCCAGGGGCCGCCGGCATGGGCCAGCGGGGTTTCCAGCAACACGAGCGCCGCGTCGCCGCTGCGGGCCAGCTGTTCCAGCACCATTTCCACCGTGGCGGGGTCGGCATCGGCATGGACTTCGGCGCCAATGAGGCTGAAGCCGTCGGCAAGCCCGGCGCTGCCGAGTAGCACCAGGCGGGCGCGGTCGGAGGAAGCGGGCGATGACATCGCCTCAGAGCTTGCCCAGCATCAGGATCGACATGACCAGACCATAGATCGCGATCCCCTCGGCCAGTCCCATGTAAACCAGGGTGCGGCCGAACATTTCCGGCTTTTCGGCCATCACCGCCAGCGCGGCGGAGCCGATCGGCCCCAGGGCCATCGCCGCAGCGATGGCTGCCAGCCCGGTCGGCAGGCCGATGCCGAGCAGGGCCAGGCCCTGCCCCAGGGTGATTTCCCGCGCCGCGGTGGCGGTCGCTTCCGCCGCCATGACATCCTGCACGCCGATCAGCATGACACTGGCGACCCCCAGGCCGAACAACGCAAGATTGGCCAGCAGCCCGCCCTTCAGCCATCCTGCCGAGACACGCCGCGGCCTCAGCGTCAGCCAGATGCCTGCGCCCAGCGTGACGGCCACCGGCAAGCCCATCAATGCAATCAGCCAGCTCATGTTTTCTCCTTCCATGGTGAACGGTGAGCGGTGAGCAGGGAGGCGGAACAGCGTCCCTCACTGCTCACGGCTTACCCCTCACGCCTCCCCGATCCGCAGCGGGACGAATTCCCTGCCGTCCCCGCTGAAAAAGCGCGAGAATCCCTCGAAATACATCAGGCGCAGCGCCTGGATGGCCACGATGCCGCCTTCCAGCCCGATGATGACGATATTGCCCAGCACGAGGGTGATTCCATGGCCGACCGCATTCAGGCCACCGGCCAGGGTGAACACCGCCAGCGCCAGCGCGACATGATTGAGGCTGAAGGCCGCCACGCGCATGAACGACAGCGTGTTCGAAAACAGGTTGATGACGGTTTCCAGCGTCTCGATGACGGTGACCAGGATGCGTTCGCCCAGAGTGGCCCGCGCCTCGACCCACTTGAATGCGGCCACCATGGCGAGGCCTGCTCCGGCCAGCATTGCTGCAGGCCGGGCGATATCCAGCACGCCGGCCCAGCTGGCCAGCAGGCCGACCGCGCCAAGATAGAAGGCCAGGCCGGCCAGGCCGGTGGAATCGAACAGGGCCTCGCCGGCGCGGCCGGCCACCCCCTTGTTCCAGGCGTTGACCAGCAGCGTGAACACGATGAAGCCTGCGCCGAACGCCACGGCGATCGCCAGCACGCGGACGGGGTCGTGCAGCGGCGACAGCCAGAGCGGCGACAGGAGGCCCTCGTAGCCGAAGAGGCTGCCGTAGAAGAGGCCGAACAGCATCGACACGGCGCCGGCAGCGACGCCGACCCAGGCCATGCGGCCCAGCCGCCGCGCAAACGCCAGCGATAGCAGCAGGATCGCCGCGCCATGGCCGACGTCGCCGAACATGGCGCCGAACAGCAGCAGGTAGGTGACGGCGAACGGCAACACGGGATCGAACTCGCCGTAACGCGGCACACCGTAG
>JAJZRT010000252.1 GCA_021802595.1 Pseudomonadota bacterium | reverse complement strand
GTCGCCTGGGGGATGCACATAGGCTTTATCAATACGGCCATCCTGTCCACGCGGCGGCGCAGGGCATACCTGTAACAACAAATTGCGCAGCACGCTGCCGGGTTGGCCCTTGCCCACCTGCTGACGGATAGGGGACACGTCCAGCCGTTTCTCGGCAGGCTCCAGGCCGGAAAAAGGCGGTACATAAGCAATCCTGGGTAAATCGCCGTCTTGCTCGCATTCCCGGAATTTCGCCCAACCACCGCTGGGAATGGCGTAAATGGTTTGCGGTGAGTGGTAACGCAAGTCCACACCGAAGGAACCAACTTCGCCATCTACCCGCCGCCACTCCACCAGGATGCCGATCAGAATATATTCCTGCGTCTTATTGGGCGAGTGGCGTATATCCCGATCTTTCCACAGCAGATTGAATTCCGGCACGGGCAAGGCGGTGAAGTTGGGCAGCACGACCTGAATGCCCTTTGAGCCAGTGCGCTTGGTGCGATGGAATTCGTCTACGCAAAACTGCCAGATGGCCAGCGCCTGAAGCACAGTGCTCTTGCCGCTGTTGTTGCGCCCAACCAGCAGGTCAAACTGGGTGAAGTCATAGACCTGCTCGCCGACACTCTTGAAGTTGCGCAGGGTCAATCGGGTAATCATTTGTGCGCCCTCGTCTGGCTGGTTCGCAGCACTTTAACTGAATTTGCGTTCATGTCACCCGATCCTGAACACCTTCATTACCTCATCCCCCAGGTGATTGATGACCTTCACCGCGATCCGCCCTGAGGTCGGTTTGGCGAAGGGGCGAGAGGTGTCGCTGTTGAGTGTGGCCCAGGCTTCCTCGTCGATCTCGGCCTTGAGCGTCGTCTTCAAGGCCTTGTAGGGGTCGTTGGCGCCGAGGAAGTAAGCGTGGCGGACGAAGAAGCTTTCCTCGTTGTAGTCGGTGTCGATGAACCAGCAGGCGATGCCGGAAGCCGAGTCGCTGCGGACTTCGCCGGTGCTGGGGTCGAAGACGTCCACACCGTGGACCTTGACGCGCATCCTGCCGTCTTCGTCGCGAATGATCTCAATGTCAGGCTCGCCGAAGATGACGAAGAGATTGCCTTTGCCGGTGTTCTTGAGGTCTTCGGCCATGTGCAGATCGGCGTTCATGCGCGCCCGTCGCACGGGAATGCGGCCCAGCTTGTTGAAGTCGGTGGTGCGGGCCTCGAAGTTGAAGGCACAGGCGATCAGCACGTCGAAGCCGGAGTCGCCAGCCTCTCGCGCGGCTTCCACCAAGTCGGGACGGGAGACGGTGCCGAACTCGGGGCCGATGAAGACGGCGGCGCGCTTCTCGGCGTCCCCCTCCTGGTAACGCCCCTCGGCGCAGACCAGGTCGCCCGGCCAGGGCGTGAGCGAGGTAAACGCGATCCGGTCTTCCTTGTGTGCCTGCTGGACGCCGGAGGTGCGCAAGTTTTCCAGAATAATCTGCACGAAGTCGCGCTCGCCGTAGCCCGCGCCGGGTTGGCCGGCCTTGTCGGGGTCGATCAGTTCGCCGTCCTCATCGACGCCGAGCACGCGGTGGGGCGAGAGGCTCTCGGCGATGAAGGGGCCGGCGACGCGCACCCTCTTCCTGTCCTCATAGGGCCTGTCGTAGAGGTATTCGGACTCGGCCTTGGCTGCGATCGACGCATCGATTTCCCGCTGACGGGCGATGCGCTGCTGCCACCAGTCGGCGTGGAGCTTCTTCGCCATCGCCGACCACTTGGCCGAATTTGCGTCAGATGCGTCGCGGGGGATTTCCCATTCCTGCCATTGCCTGCCCAGAGCCTGGTTGAGTTGTTCGCGCAGGGGTTCCAGCAGGGTCTGGTAGTTATCCCAGATGACGTCGATCTCGGTGTTGTTGGCGATGGGCTTCAGGGTGATGTGGGGCACACGCTCAGAGACGAAGCCGTGGCGCAGATTGCCGTAGGTAGGCTTGGTGGAGGGCGCGCTGCGGCTGACTTCAGCTTCCTTGAACTGGCCGTCCTTACTGTCGGCGAGCAGGTAATAGGGATAGCGCGCGCCCATGATCCTGGCGCGGGCCAGCGCCAGAGCGACGCGGGAAGTGTCGATGGTGATCCAGCGACGGCCCCATTGTTCGGCGACGTAGGCGGTGGTGCCGGAACCGCAGGTGGGATCGAGAACGAGATCGCCTGGGTCGGTGGACATAAGCATTGCTTGCTGGATCGCGGCGCTCGGGGTTTGTACAACGTAAACTTTTGCATCTCCAAATCCGCTCTGCCGAGTGTTATCCCATATGTTGTTCCGCGTCATCACGCGAAAATCATCGAGATACCGCTTAAAGCGGAGAGTGTTGCCGATTGCCAGCAAGCGACCAGCGCTCCGGAGTCGAGTCAATCCAGTTTGGTTGGTACTAAAGGTGCGGCTACCTGGTGAAAAGCGGCGGCCCTGGCACTCAAATTCCCTCACATCGCTTTGCCCGCTTGATCTGGCACTCGTAAGTGGATTTGGGTGATAAACCTTCGCTCCAGATGGTAGCGGCGCGAAGCCAGCAAGTTGCTCTGGCGTCATGACGAATGGTGCATAGCTTGCATCTTCGTAGAAGCGTAAGTTGTCATCGCCGACATAGGTTCTGTCATCAAAGAGAGGTCTGTACTTAACTGAGCCCCTATCCTTTGCGTACCACAAAAGCACGTCATAACTGCTGTCCAACAGCGCACTACCTTTACCTGTGGTCTTTCGGAAAACGATCTCGCTACAGCAGTTCTCGTCCCCGAATATCTCATCCATCACCGCCCGAACCCGGTGCACGTTCTCATCGCCGATCTGCACGAAGATCGAGCCCGAATCGGTCAACAAATCGCGCGCCACGGTCAGGCGATCGCGCAGGTATTCGGCGGTGGGGATATTCTTGCGCGTTGCCTCGTCGTGCTTGAGGGCCTCGACGCTGAGCTTGGAGGGCGGTTTCTTGGCCATGGTCATGGCCTGTCCGTGATGATGCGTTTTGGGCGTTGGCGTGCCGCTTCGCGGCCCCTTTGCGGCGCCTTTGTCCCTACGGCAGAGAACACCTTGATAGGTCGGCTTTGTGTCGAATTTAGCCATGGCAGTCAGTCAAGCGCCACGGGGATGATGAGCCAATTGCGCCATTTATGCGCCATTTCCCGCCCCGCCATGCGTTGACCCATTTGAGCCATTCTTGAGCCGTTTCTTGAGAAACTCGTAGTGGGCTCCCCGGCCGCTGCCCCTGGCGACGATCACAGCCTTTTGCACAAGAGCTTCCAGATCGCGCTTCGCGGTGGCACGGGTTGCGCCGGTAATGGCCTGGTACTCGCTGTTCGTCAGATGGCGCTGTTGCCGAAGGATAGGAAGCGCCTTCAGTTGGCGATCGTTCAACGCAAGTTCAGCCAGTACTTCATCCGACAGCCAGTCGCGCCAGAGGGTGATGACGAACGACCCGGCGCGAAGTTCGAATTCCGGCTCGGGCAGCCCGGCCTCCCGGCAGAGTTCGATCATGCGCTCGGTGCCGGACCCGGCCTTTTCAATGTAGCGCGCCAGGTAAAGCGACTCGGCAAGCAAAGGATTGTTGGGTACCGAAGGATGTGCCTTGCGCAGATCGTCCAGCGTCAGGGTGCCCGGCAGTGCGCCGGGGTTCCAGACTTCCAGCCGGTCGGCGAACAGGCGCACCTCGACCGAGGCATTGCTGTGGTAATCGCGATGGGCCAAGGCGTTGACGATGGCCTCGCCCACTGCGTCCGGCGGCAGTTCGTAGGTGGCAGGCGCCGTATTGCTGACATCGCGAATGCCGACAGCGCGGTTGATCTTGCCCAACACGAAATCGCGCGCCTGATCCGCCTGCTCGAAAAGATCGCCCGTATAAATCTGTTGCGCTGCGAAAGGGCGACGATATTCGCTGCCGTGGCAGTGCACGCATTTGGTTTCGGCGCTGCGATGGAAACGCTGCGGATTTGTGCCGAAGAGCAATGCCGCGGCGTTGCTGGGCTTGCCGTTGTCGAGCAAGTTGAGGTGGGTGAGCAGTGCCTTGGTCTCGGTGTTGGCTTTAAGCGGAAATCCGCGCTCGCGACGGGCGCTGTCCAGGAACCAGTCGATGCGCTTGCGCGAGAGATCCTTCAGGCTGGCACCCTCGCAGGCCGAGGTATCGAAGGGCGGGACGCGCAGCGCACCAATGCTGTCGAGGTAGTCCACCAGGCTGGCATAGACTTCAGCCGTCAGGGCGCTGACATCCTCAATGCGGCGGCGGATGAGTTCGCCGCCCGCCTTGCCGACCAAAGCACGCATTTTCGGTGCGCGGTTTTTATCGGCCGTGCCCCAGACATAAATGAGACGAGTCTTGCCGTGGCGGGTGGCATAGTCGTATTCATGTTCGGTCGGGGAAATGCCATTCTCGCCCTCGAAGCCGTAGTCATAGCCGAACAGCCCGAGGTAGATGTCGCAGCGCTCGACCTCCTCCAGATAGACCTGGTCGGCACGACGGTCCATGGCCGGAAGTTCCTCGAACAGGAAAACCTCGGAGATGAAACGGCGCAGCACGGCATCGCCCAGCAGAAAGGCCTTCAGGTCATGCCGCTGCTGCGCGAACTCCTTTTGCACGCTGCTGACAAAAATCCTGAGTCGGGTCGCCGGCATGTCCGTCAAATCCTTGGCGGCGCAAAACGATCGATCATCTTGTCGAACTCGGCTTCGACCTTCTTGCCGAAATCGGTCTGCATCTGGAACACGTCGGTGAACTCGGCAAAGGCCCAGCGGCGGGCGTCGGTTTCCTGCGTCTGGGTGGACAGCCCTTGGTCGAACAGCAAGGAGTCTTGCGCCACCTTTTGCTTCCTGGGCTTCGGAATGGGGGTGATGAACTCTGCGCGCCGACGGCTCTCGACGATACGCTGGGTCGGTTGCCCGGCGCTGTCGAGTTCCCAATGCCGCGCCGGGAAGTCGTAGGGCGAATTGAGGACAGGCTTCTCGAAAAACTGGTTTTCCATCTTTCCGCGGGCTGCGCCTCTCGGCCTGGATCGAGCCACACGGTTTGTGGCAAGGCACTCATTCTACCGCCGGAGGAGAGCTGGTGAGCCGGGTACCGGTGAAGACCTTGTGCGTGTGCTTGTAAAAGTGCGTAACAGCGCCCGTCAAGTCAGCGACTCGAACCACGCCGGCATGCGCTACACTTCGGCGGTTCGCGACAGCGTAAGGAGCTTCACCATGACCGTCATCACCTGCATCGAGGACCTGCGCGTGCTGGCCAAGAAGCGCGTGCCCAGGATGTTCTACGACTACGCCGACACCGGCTCCTGGACCGAATCGACCTATCGCGCCAACGCCGAGGACTTTCAGCGGCTCAAGCTGCGCCAGCGGGTGGCGGTCAATATCGACCGGCGCTCGCTGCGCACCCGGATGATCGGCCAGGACGTGGCGATGCCGGTGGCGCTGGCGCCGATCGGGCTGGCCGGGATGCAGCACGCCGACGGCGAAATCCTCGCCGCGCGCGCGGCGGAAAAGTTCGGCGTGCCGTTCACGCTGTCGACCATGAGCATCTGCTCGATCGAGGACGTGGCGGCGCACACCACGGCGCCGTTCTGGTTCCAGCTCTACGTGATGCGCGACCGGGACTTCATCGAGCGCCTGATCGACCGCGCCAAGGCCGCCAAATGCTCGGCGCTGATGCTGACCCTGGACCTGCAGATCCTCGGACAGCGGCACAAGGACCTGAAGAACGGCCTGTCCGCGCCGCCCAAGCCGACCCTGGCCAACCTGCTCAATCTGGCCACCAAGCCGCGATGGGGTCTGGGCATGCTGGGCACGCAGCGGCGGCAATTCGGCAACATCGTCGGCCACGTCAAGGGCGTGGAGAACATGAGCTCGCTGTCGGCCTGGACCAGCCAGCAGTTCGATCCCTGCCTCGACTGGAACGACGTCGAATGGATCAAGAAGCGCTGGGGCGGCAAGCTGATCCTCAAGGGCGTCATGGACGCGGAGGACGCCAGGCTCGCCGCCGACTCCGGCGCCGACGCGCTGATCGTCTCCAATCACGGCGGCCG
>JAJZRT010000251.1 GCA_021802595.1 Pseudomonadota bacterium | reverse complement strand
CCCAGCCGGAACCGAGGTCCGCGGTAAACGAAACTTAAGCGGCGGACTGCTTGTACTCGTTCCACTTCTCGACTTGCTCGTCCCAGTCGTCGGAACGGAAGTAGGGGTTGGAACGCGGCTCCTTGATCATGTTGGGATCGACCGGGATATCCAGACCCTCGAGGAAGTTGGTCAGGCCGATACGCTCGATCATTTCGCCCGTACGCTCGTGCTCCAGCGCGTTTTCCGCAAAGAAGTCGAGGATGTTGCGAGCCAGCTCGTTCAGTTTTTCGAAGTCCTCGTCAGACTCGAGCTTCATGAACGGGATCACCACGGTACCCATGGTGGCGCCGATCTTCAGCACGCCCTTGCCGCCCACCAGGATGGTCACACCCTTGTCGACACCGGTGCGCAGGCCACCGGGGATGACGTTGATGCAGTGCATGCAGCGCACGCAGTTCTTGTTGTCGATGCACAGGGTGTTGCCGTCGCCCAGGTTGGCGGCGGACACATGCTCGCTGGCCTTGAACTTGTCGCTGGCAACCAGGGTGATGGCCTTGGTCGGGCACTTGCTGATCACGTCGTTGACGAGATCGTTCATGCCGTGGGCCTTCATGTAATCCCGAACCTGCGCTTCGTTGACGCGGATGTTGTCGCGCCAGGTGCCGATGGTGGCCATGTCGGAACGCTGGATCGCGTTGACGCAATCGTTACCGCAGCCGGAAAACTTGAACTTGAACTTGTAGGGCAGGGACGGACGATGCATGTCGTCCAGGTTGTTATTGATGACGGTACGCAGCGCCTTGGCTTCGTCGAAGCAGGAGTTTTCGCAGCGGGCAGCGCCAACACAGGACATCGAGGTGCGCAACGCGGGACCGGCGCCACCGAGGTCGAAGCCCATTTCGTTGAACTCGTCGAACGCCTTCTGGACGTTCTCGGTCTTGATGCCCTGGAACATGATGTCGCCGGACTGGCCATGGAACGCGATCAGGCCCGAACCACCCGTGGCCGACCAGACGTCGCACATCTTGCGCAGCAGATCAGAGGTATAGTGCATGCCAGCGGGCGGCTGCACGCGCAGCGTATGGAATTCAGCCGCTTCAGGGAACAGCGGATTGTGGTTCTCGTCCTTCAGCTCGGTGAAGCGGGGGATCACGCCGCCGCCGTAGCCGAACACGCCGACCGTACCACCCTTCCAGTAACCAAACTTGGTCTTGTACGACGTTTCCAGCTGACCCATCAGGTCAACCATCATGTCGTTATCCTTAGCCAGACGCTTGAGGCCGGTCACGAAGCTGGGCCACGGGCCTTTCTCGAGCTCGTCCAGATTGGGCGTATCAATCATCTTCTTTGCCATAGTTTTCTCTCCTAGAACATTTCGAAATGCCCGTCCAGCCGACAGCTCAACGGTATTCCAGCATCGTATTGGGTTGACGGCTGCGCCACCATCATTCTCATGGGTAAAACGATTACTCCATCGCGGTAGGTCCAAACCTACCCATAAGGAGTAGATCAATTTCCCCAATGCGGTAATGCCTCATCCTGGCAAAGGGTGAGACATTACGTGTCCGCCACAGGAATCGATAAGAGTATTAAAATATTGTTGCAAACGCAAGCCCATGCACTGAGCAGGGTTGAAATTTTACGCATCGTCCCCACTAAAGCAAGGTTTGCTTGGGCTGCCAGGGCAACCCATTCATATCAAATTGAAGCAGAAGCAACCCGGATCGAGATTCCATGCCTGAGATCACCCCACTAGACAAGATGCGGCTCCCCTTTGGGGGTCAGGAGATCGAATTCCAGCATCTGACCCACGAGTCAGGCGGCGTACCGTTTTTGCGCATCCGCATCCGTGAAAACAAGCGCTTTACCATTTTCGATGTCGACCCCGTCAGCGCGCAGAAGTGGGCCGAATTGATGCAGTCCTGGGCAAAAGCGCATGGGGGAGACGCGCCATGAACTGGGCAGGCTGGCCGGAAAACAAGCCTGAGGCGTATGTACCCCATCAGATCGATCTGCAGTTCGACCTGGCCGGCACCGCCATCCCGGCCGAGAATGCGCAGATGCTGACCGACGCGCTGCAACGCCTGCTGCCGTGGCTGGGCGAAGACAGCGGAACGGGGATCCAGCATCTGAAAGGCGCCGAGACCAACAGCGGTGACGCCACGCTGAACATCAACCGGCGCACCAAGTTGTTCCTGCGCGTACCCAAGACGCGGGTGGATGACATGCAGCGGTTGGTCGGACAGACACTCGACCTGGACGGGCACACTCTGCAGATCGGCAGTTTCAAGACCCGCGAGTTCAGCCCGTTCGCCAATATCTATGCGCATTTCGTTGACACCGGCAGCACCACTGAAGAACAATTCGTGCAGGATGTGATGTGTGAACTGGATGGTCATTTCCAGTTGCGTTGCGGTTTCATCTGCGGCAAGCAGCAGACCCTGCAAAGTGCGTCCGGCACGCTGCATGGCTACAGCCTGATGCTGCATGACGTACCGCCGCACAAATCCCTGCAGCTGCAGGATGAAGGCATGGGACGCAACCGTTTGCTGGGCTGCGGGATATTCATCCCGCACAAATCCATTGCGCCGGTCGTGCCGGCGATTCTTTAACTCAACCCCAACCCGAAAGGAGCAATCATGTCTTATGTTGTGAACGGCGAAGAACTGGAAACCGGCGAAGAGGACTTCCTGCTGGAAGCCAATTTCAGCGACGACGTACCCCCGGTAATCGCCGCCAACGAAAAGATCACGCTGACCGACGAGCACTGGCAGGTCATCAACTACCTGCGCGACAAGTACAAGGAAGACGGCCACACCCCCAATTTCCGCAACATGGTCGCCGAACTGGAAGAACTGCACGAAGGCGTGGACTGGAAGAAGAAGCTGTACGAGCTCTTCCCGAACCAGCCGGCTCGCCAGGGCTGCCGCGTCGCCGGCCTGACCAAGCCCTACGGCAAGGGCGGCTACTGATCGCCGTCGGTCGCCATGTGTCAGGGCGGGCAGCGGCTGAACCCGCTGCCCGCTTTACATTTCGAAGTTCTTATCACACGGCTTCACGCAATGTTCTCCAATACCCTCGTCACCACTGAAGACCTGGCCGCGCATCTGGATGACCCCAACTGGGTGGTCCTCGACTGCCGCTTCACCCTCACCGACCCCGGGGCAGGTCGTCAGGCTTACGCGAAAGCACATATTCCGGGTGCTCGCTACGTGCACCTGAACGACGACCTGTCCGCCCCTGTCGGTGAAACCACCGGTCGCCACCCCCTGCCAGACCCTCGCGTGCTGACCGAAAAGCTGTGCCAGTGGGGCGTCGGAGTCAACAAGCAGGTCGTGGTTTACGACGACAGCTACGGCGCCATGGCCGGACGGCTATGGTGGATGCTGCGCTGGCTCGGTCACCCCGGCGTTGCCCTGCTGGACGGCGGTTACCCAAAATGGACGCGCGAGAAGCGCCCGGTCGATGCCGAGACCCCGGCGCTGCACCGGGGCGCATGCGCCTGCCTGCCCGAGCCGACCCAGATCGTAACGGCGTCCGAAGTGCTGCACGCGTCGCAGACCGGTGCGCAACTGATCCTCGATGCACGCCCGGATCGCCGCTTCACCGGCGAGTTCGAACCGCTCGACCCGGTGGCCGGCCATGTGCCAGGCGCGGTCAACTATCAATTCGATGAAAATCTCGACGTCGACGGCACCTTCCTGCCGCCGGAAGCACTGCGCGAAAACTACCAGGCCCTGCTCAAGGGCAAGCCTGCCTGGCAGGTGATCCACATGTGCGGCTCAGGCGTCACCGCCTGCCACAACATCCTGGCGATGGAAATCGCCGGCCTTCCCGGTTCACGCCTTTACCCCGGCTCGTGGAGCGAGTGGATCACCGATCCCGCCCGTCCCGTCGCCACAGGAGAATAGCCATGGCCATGCCCATCCGTGTCAAAACTGTCTGGTTCAAGAAGGACGGCGAGCGCAGCGCCGAGGAAATCGCCGGCGCCGTCGCCACCACGACCTGGCGCGTGGCCGACAAGGCCGTCGACAACCTCGGCCGCGAGAACTACGACATCATCACCCCGGCGCGCGGCTTCAAGCTGATCGCCGAGTTCCTCGCCTTCCTGGTGCATTACTGCGACCGCATGGCTTACGCCACGCTGACGCCGGAGCGCCGCGTCGCGGTGCTGCAGGCGGTCGCCAACCGGCTCGGCGAAGTGATGGAAGAGAACATCATCAGCGTGGTCGGCCCCGACCCCAGCCGCAATTTCAAGGCGGAGTTCATCGATTTTCTCAACCGCCGTTTCGCCGACTATGCCGAGTTCGAGTTCCCCGACGACGAGAAGGCCAGCTTCCCCGCGCTGCGTTTCCTCGGCCTGCAGGTCCGCGAGGAAATGGGCGACAACGACAAGACCTGGATCATGGACCAGATCATGGACATCGAGATGCCCGAGATGATGGGCACGGTGAGGAAGAGCTTCAAGGGCCTGCTGTCCGACGCGCCGGTCAAGCGCGGCTTCGGCTCGCCCGACATGTTGCCGCCGGAATAAATTTTGGCTGTGTCGCCCTTCGATCTTGCCAACGAAACCGGCTACCGCGCCTGGCGCAACGCCAAACTCGCCGCGTATCCGCGCAGCGTCGACGAACTGATCGTGCCGCTGACCGACCCGCGCCATCTGGTGCCGGCCGAGTTCGCCGCGCTGGAGGACCGCTGCACGCGTGCCAACATGGCGATCTACAGCGCGCCGCATCTGCCTGCCGCCGACAAGTCGATCCCGAAACGGCTCGGCCAGCAGCTGGGTCTCATGCGGCTGGAAGGCAACTACCTCGCTGACGAGGATGGCCTGTCGTCGATCACGCCGGCCGACGACACAGGCAGCGGCGTGCGCGGCGACTTCATCCCCTACACGCACAAGCCGATCAACTGGCATACCGACGGCTACTACAACGCCCTCGACCGCCGTATCCTCGGCATGACGCTGCACTGTGCGCAGGACGCCGAGAACGGCGGCGAGAACGCGCTGCTGGACCATGAAATCGCCTACGTCCAACTGCGCGACACCAATCCCGACTATGTCGCAGCGCTGATGCAGCCGGACGCGATGACGATCCCCGCGCGCATGGACGAGGACAACGTCGCCCGTCCGGAGCAGAGCGGGCCAGTGTTCGCGGTCGACCCGGCCAAAGGCTTCCTCGTCATGCGTTATACCGCGCGCACGCGCTCGATCGTATGGAAAGACGATCCCGTGACCCAGGCCGCGGTGAAGACGCTCGCCGACATCCTCGCCAGTTCCGAATATCTGCTCACCGCCCGCCTCGCCCCCGGCATGGGCCTCATCTGCAATAACGTGCTGCACACCCGCAACGGGTTCTCCGATTCGCCCGGCCACCGTCGCCTTCTCTATCGCGGGCGCTACTACGACCGCCTGCATTTTCCCGCGCGTCCGCAGTAGCGGGCGGGAGCGGTTAAAATAGCGGTCTTCGTTTTTCGGCCACCTGCCGTATGCAGCTTCTCACCCTCGGGGTCAATCATCACACAGCACCGCTCGCGATCCGCGAGCAGGTGGCCTTCGGCCCCGAAAAGCTGGTGGAGGCGCTGCACGAACTGACCCAGAGCCAGCGCGCCTCCGAAGTCGCCATCCTGTCGACCTGCAACCGCACCGAACTGTATGTCAACACGCCCTCCCCCGAGGCCGTGGCGCAATGGCTGGCCGACTTCCACCACATCGAGCGGCGCGAACTTGCGCCCTACCTGTACACGCTGCCGCGCGAGCAGGCGGCCCAGCATGCCTTCCGCGTCGCCGCCGGCCTCGATTCGATGGTGCTTGGCGAAACACAGATCCTCGGCCAGATGAAACAGGCAGTTCAGGCCGCCGAGGAAGCCGGCACCCTCGGCCTGTTGCTGCACAAGCTCTTCCAGCGCACCTTCTCGGTCGCCAAGGAAGTGCGCACCAGTACCGAAATCGGCGCCAACTCGGTGTCGATGGCCGCCGCCGCGGTACGCCTGGCCGAGCGCATCTTCCCCCGCATCAAGGATCAGGCCTG
>JAJZRT010000250.1 GCA_021802595.1 Pseudomonadota bacterium | reverse complement strand
GCCGAACTGGCGCGCGGCGACCTCCCCGGAGACAAGCTGATCTTCGAGATCAGCGAAGCCGACGCCGTCGAAGGCCACGCCCAGACCCAGCTGTTCATGCGCCAGTTGCAGCGCCACGGCTGCCGTTTCACCCTCGACGATTTCGGCGTCGGCACCAGTTCCTACACCAGCCTCAAGAGCATGAAGCTCGACTACCTGAAACTCGACCGCGCCCTGATGCGCGAAATCGGCACCAGCATGATCGACGAGGCGCTGGTGCGCTCGATCCTGGAAACCGGCAGCTTCCTCGGGATCAGGACGGTGGCGGGGTTTGTCGAGGATGCCGAGGCGCTGGCGAAGCTGGCGGAGATGGGGGTGGATTGTGTGCAGGGGTATCTGATCGGGGAACCGAGGCCGCTGGAGACGCTGGTCTGAGGCTAGTTTTTCAGCGCCGTTCGCCCTGAGCCTGCGGAAGGGTCGCCGCGACAGCGGCGGGGTACCCACCGGCGTACCCCTTGCGGGTGCTGTCGAAGGGCCTGTACGTTGTAGTGAAGGATTTCACTCAACCACCGAGCGTTGGCCGGGGGTAGCCCGGCAGCTAGTCACTTTTCTTGTCTCGCCAAGAAAAGTAACCAAAAGAAGGCGACCCCGACATCCCCGAATTCCCGGAAATCGAGCCCACCGGACGGGCGGCGAAGAACTCGCCCCGCCTTGTTGTTTTTAATTTGTTTTTTGTGGGCGGAGCTCAAACACCTTCGCCGCTGATCCGCCCGGCAGGCTCGATTTCCGGCGGGGCTGTGAGGGGTGGAAAGTCAAAATCAGGACTGCAATGACAGGCCGAGTCGCGCGCCAGGCCAACTCAAATGGAAACCTGGTCTGCTATTTTTCTTGCTCAACGAAAGCCGGGGGTTGGTTGTATCCCACCTCCGGGTCGTTCGACCTGAAAAGACGGATAAACTCGATTTCCTTTTGCGTCACTTCCGCACGTGAAGCTGTCTCCGACGCCCACAGAATATCCCGCGTCACAGTAAAGCTTCGACGTTGCTCCGGCGAAAAGTCTCGCGCGATGAGCTCATCAGACGCACTACCAAAATAATTGATGCTGTTCGTTCGGTCTTGGCCGATATAAATCTTTCCATTTGGATAGGTAATCCGGTAGACAACACTCAGAGCCATCGACCGGGCACCCCCACCACAAAAAGCATCTGAGATGTTTACGCCGTCCCGCCCACCGTCAACCCATCGATCCGCAGCGTCGGCTGCCCCACCCCCACCGGCACGCTCTGCCCTTCCTTGCCGCAGGTGCCGACGCCGGAATCCATTTCCATATCGTTGCCGATCATGCTCACACGCGTCAGCGCATCGGGGCCGTTGCCGATGAGCGTCGCACCCTTCACCGGATAGGTGATCTTGCCGTCCTCGATCATGTAGGCCTCGGCGGCGGAGAAGACGAACTTGCCGCTGGTGATGTCGACCTGACCACCGCCGAAGTTGACGGCGTAGAGGCCGTTCTTCACCGAGGCGATGATTTCGTGCGGGTGCCTGTCGCCGCCGAGCATGAGGGTGTTGGTCATGCGCGGCATGGTCAGATGCGCATAGGACTCGCGGCGGGCGTTGCCGGTGGTCGGCATGCCCATCAGGCGGGCGTTCATCATGTCCTGCATGTAGCCGGTGAGGATGCCGTCCTCGATCAGCACGGTGCGCTGGGTGGGGTTGCCTTCGTCGTCGACGTTCAAGGAACCGCGGCGCAGCGGGATCGTGCCGTCGTCGATGACGGTGACGCCGGGCGCGGCCACGCGTTCGCCGATGCGGCCGGAAAAGGCCGAGCTGCCCTTGCGGTTGAAGTCGCCTTCGAGACCGTGGCCGATCGCCTCGTGCAGCAGGATGCCGGGCCAGCCGGAGCCGAGCACGACGGTCATGGTGCCGGCGGGCGCGGGGCGGGCGTCGAGGTTGACGCTGGCCTGGTGCACGGCCTGGCGCGCGTATTTTTCGAGGATGTCGTCGGTGAAGTAGCTGTAATCGAAGCGGCCGCCGCCGCCGCCCGAGCCCTGCTCGCGACGGCCGTCCTGCTCGGCGATGACCTGCAGCGACAGGCGCACCAGCGGGCGCACGTCGGCGGCGAGGTGGCCGTCGGAGCGGGCGACGAAGACCACCTCGTACTCGGAGGCGAGGCTCGCCATCACCTGGATCACGCGCGGGTCCATGGCGCGCGCCTTCTTCTCCAGCCGTTCGAGCAGGGCGACCTTGTCGGCGTCCGCAAGGCTCACGAGCGGGTCGACTGCGTTGTACAGCACGCGGCCTTCGCCGCGCTTGGCGATCGCGGTGCTGCGTGCCTGGCCGGCCCGCGCGATCGCACGCGTGGCGTCGGCGGCGGCGCCAAGCGCGTCGAGGCTGATGTCGTCGGAATACGCGAACGCGGTCTTCTCGCCCGAGATCGCCCGCACACCGACGCCCTGGTCGATGTTGAAGCTGCCGGATTTGACCTGGCCTTCTTCGAGGCTCCAGCCTTCGGAACGCGAGTACTGGAAATAGAGATCGGCGTAATCGACGTCGTGCCTCAGCAGGCGGCCGAAGACCGGTGCCAGTTTGTCGGCGTCGAGCCCGTTCGGCGTCAGCAGCGTGGCCTCGGCGGAATGGAACAGCTGCTCGGCGGTTTGAATCGGAACGAAGGCGTCGGTTGGGTTCATGGCTGTTTCCT
Organism: Pseudomonadota bacterium; assembly: GCA_021802595.1. The sequence goes on along the minus strand of JAJZRT010000250.1, from coordinate 3,353 downwards.
GGGTTACTTGTTGGCCGGCTCACGCTTGGCCACGACGCGGCGCTCGACCACGTCGACCGGGATCTGCTGGCACTGGATGAAGCGGTGCTGCAGCGCAGGCAGGCTCTTCCTGAGGCTGGCCTGGTAGGCCGGGTTGATGTTGGCGATGACGACGCCGGAGCCGCGCGGCAGACGGTCGAGCACCACGCCCCACGGGTCGACGATCATGCTGTCACCGTGGGTCTCGCGGCCCGACAGGTGGTAGCCGCCCTGCGCCGGCGCGACCACGTAGGCGAGGTTCTCGATCGCGCGGGCGCGGATCAGCGTCTCGAAGTGCGCGCGTCCGGTGGTGGCGGTGAACGCCGACGGCACGACGATGATGTCGACGTCGGGCATGGCGCGATACAGTTCGGGGAAGCGCAGGTCGTAGCAGATCGACAGGCCGATGCGGCCGAACGGGCTGTTGACGACGACCACCTTGTCGCCCGGCTCGATCAGCTTGGCTTCCTGGTAGCGTTCGTTGCCAAGGTCGAGGCCGAACAGGTGGATCTTGTCGTAGCGCGCCACCTGCTTGCCGCGCTCATCGTAGACCAGGCAGCTGTTGCGCACCTTGTTCGCCGCTCCGGCTTCCAGCGGAACCGAACCGCCGATCAGCCAGATCTTGTGCTTCTTCGCCACGCGCGCCAGGAAGGACTGGATCGGGCCGTGGCCTTCGGCCTCGCGCACCTTCACCACGTCGGCGTCCTTCATGCCCATGATGCAGAAGAATTCCGGCAGCACGATCAGGCGCGCGCCCGCTTCGACCGCCAGTTCGATCAGGCGTTCGGTCTCGGCCAGGTTGGCCGAGACGTTGGGACCCGACGCCATCTGGATGGCGGCCACCCGCACGGTGCCCGCCTGCGGGGCAGATTTCTTGACTTGCGCTCCCTTGGAACGGGCAACGGTGGTTTTAGCTGTTTTTTTTGTCGTCATGGTCGGGTTCCACAATCAGGGTTCGGACACAGGATTTTCAGTTTTGGCCTTCGCCTTGGGCAGTCGCTGGACATCGGGGGCCTGCCACGATCCGGTCACCATGTATTCCTGGCTGATGACTTCCTCGATCGGGTCGCGCAACAGCTTCTGCGCGGCCAGCGCACCCACTCCTGCCAGCGGCCCGCCAAGCAGGGCGCCGGCCACCGCCACGCCTTCGGACAGTTTCGGAATCACTTTCACCCGCAGCTGCACGGTTTCCTGATTGAGGTCGGCAAGGCCCGACATGTTGACCTTGGCTGCCGGCCCGCGCATCCTGAAGTCGTCGCTGTAGACCACACCGCGCGCAATCCGCAGCGTGGCGCCGATATCGTCGAAGGCATAGCCTTCATTGAAGATATCACGGAAATCGAAGTTCAACCGGCGCGGCAAGGATTGCAGGCTCAGCACGCCAAGCAGCTTGCCGGCACCGGGGTCGATCTTGAGGAACTGCCCGCCCTTGGCCTTGAAATCGAGTTGCCCCGCCAGCGTGGACAACGCGAAATCGACCGGCGAGCCCTCCCAGGTAGCGTTGCCCTGGATGTCCGCTGTCCCGCGCTTGAGCGTATCGGGATAGCCGAAGCGCGCCAGCATCTTGCCCGCATCGAGCACGTTGAGGCTCAGGTCGGCACGGGTTTCGCCCATGCCGCTGTCGCGCCACAGGCCGCTCATGCGGAACACGCTGTCGGGATGCGTCAGCTGCAGGCTGTCGATCACCAGCCCTTGCGGCGCACCGTGCGCCACGGCCTCCAGTCGCCCGAGCACACGGTCCTGCAGGCGGAAATCGTCCACCGTCACGTCCAGCATCGGGAACTCCGAGGCCTTCATGTTGTGCCCTGCCTCCGTGCCAGCCGCCGGCAGCCGCGGCGGAATGGTCAGCTCGCGGAACTGCGCCGACACCCGCGCAGGCTGCTCCCTCAAGGACTCCGATCCACTACGGGCTAAAGCCCCTGTGGAATCGTATGCCCCGGCCGGGCGATAGGTGAGGACGCCGTTCACGCCGCGACCGCTCACCTGAGTACGCAACAGTCCCCCGCGGGCACGCCCCTGCAGGCGCACATCCGCGTAGCGCCGCCCCATCAGGTCGAAGGCGTCGAAGCTCAGGTCGATCGCCGACAGCGGCAGGGTCCCGCCATCCTGGCCGTCAGGCAGCAGGCGCATCCAGCCCGTGAGGTCCAGGCCGCGACCGCTCCCGGCCAGGCGCAGCCCCGGTTCGCCTGGCATCACGGCGCGACCGCCGAACCGGATTTCGCCGCGGCCGAAACGCCCGTCCGCGGTGGTGCGCCAGACCGCACCAACGGTCCTGCCGAGTTGGATCTCGTGCAACGGCCCGTCGCCGAGCGGCTGGCTGGTCACCACGAGCGGCAGCGGCTGTGCCGCCGTTTTTTCCAGCGGCGCCGGCAGGCTGCTGCCCAGCCCGACCAGATCGGACTCGATGCGGAGGCGCTCGCCCGCCGGCTCGAGGTCGATCTGGCCGCGCCATGCCGTCTGCCCCGACATCCGGTCCTTCCAGGCGGTGCCGAGCCAGGAGGTCAGGCCCGCTGCCGTGGCCCGTCCCTGCGCCAGAATCCGTACCTGTCCGGCGCGGGTCTGCGTGTCGATGCGCAGCGGACCGCCCAGGAACTGGGCGGCGATGTTTTTCGCGCTCAGGCTGTTGCCGGTGAAATCGATGTCGCCACGCGCCTGGTCGAGCCGAGGCAGCACGGGCGACGACAGGGTATCGCCCTGAAACGACAGCCGACCGGCCACCGTCGTGTCGTGGCTGCGGCGCAATGGCACCCGCAAGCTGAGGGCGAGTTTCATCGGCCCGCTGCCGTCCAGCGCATCGGTGAAGCCGCGCAGCCGCGGCCCCACCGGGCTGCTGTTGGCAAAGCGGATGAAATCCTGGATCGGTCCGTTGGCCTGGCCATCGACCAGCAACTGCTCGTCGTGATGCAGCAGGTCCGGAATCACGGCCTTCACCTGCGACAGGGCCGCACCGTAGATCCGCGCCTGGTTCGTCGTCACCTCCATCGTCCTGCCCTGGAACAGCAGCCGCGCCTGGATCCCGTCGATGCGCGGCCAGCCCGGCGCGTAGTCGATCACGCCATCCTTCACCAGCGCGTCGACGCGGAACACGCCCTCGCCATGATCGAAGGGAAACGCCGTCAGATCCCCTTTCAGGTTCAGCTGCACGTTGTCGGAATGCCCGGTCATGACCGCCTGCTTCACCCAGTCGACCGTAAGGTCGCCGACCTGCTTCGGCAGGTAGCGATACACCGCCGTGCCGTCGGCGCGGCTCAGATGGGCCGTCAGGTCGATGACGCCGCGCTGGCCGGGGATCAGCTCGTAGGACCCCTTCGCCGTGCCGGCCATATCCGCGTTGG
>JAJZRT010000249.1 GCA_021802595.1 Pseudomonadota bacterium | reverse complement strand
GGCGCCAGAAACCTGGCGCGGCGGTGCGATGTGCCGGCTCAGTGGCTCACGCCGATCTCGGCGACCACCGGCGCGTGATCCGAAGGCCGTTCGAGCCTGCGCATGTCGCGGTCGATAGTGCTGGACGTGCAGGCAGCCGCCAGCGGCGCGGAGAGCAGGATGTGGTCGATGCGCAGACCGTGGTTGCGGCGGAAACCCATCATGCGGTAGTCCCACCAGGAAAAGCTTTTCTCCGGCTGCTCGAACAGCCGGAAGCTGTCCTGCAGGCCCAGCGCCAGCAAGGCGCGGAAGCGGTCCCGCTCGGGCTCCGATACCAGCACGCTGTCCTTCCAGGCCTCCGGGTCGTGCACGTCACGGTCTTCCGGCGCCACGTTGTAGTCGCCGAGCACGGCGAGCCGGGGGTGGCGGGTCAGCTCATCCTTCAGCCAGGCGGCCAGCGCGTCGAACCAGGCGAGCTTGTAGGGGTATTTGTCAGAATCGAGGCTCTGGCCGTTGGGGCAATACACGCACACCAGACGCACGCCGTCGACCGTGGCCGCGATGACGCGCTTCTGCTCGTCCTCGAATCCGGGAATGCCGGTGCTGACGTCGGCGGCGTCCGAGCGGCTGAGGATGGCGACGCCGTTGTAGGTTTTCTGGCCGGCGAACACGGCGCGATAGCCGGCAGCCGCCAGATCGGCGACGGGAAAGGCATCGTCGGTGAGCTTGGTTTCCTGCAGGCACACCGCATCGGGTTGGCGGGTGGCGAGAAAGTCCAGCAGCTGGGGCAGGCGGACCTTGAGGGAATTGACATTCCAGGCGGCGATTTTCATGTCGCCGAGTGTAGCGCATACGACTCCACAGGGGCTTCTACCCAGTGGGCACAAGAGCCCCTGGGGGATCGGCGTCCTTCAGGGCAGCCGTGGGGGTTGGGTTGGCTCAGTCGGCCGTGGGGCGCGGCAAACCGACGCCCGCCTAAGGAAGCGCTGAACAAGTCCTTCGACAAGCTCAGGACGAACGGCAACTTGTTGATTCCGTTCGTGGTGAGCCTGTCGAACCATGAGCGGAATCAACTTGTTCAGCGCATCCTTAATGAGGCGTCGTGGGCACTGGCGCCGCTGCAGGGGTGGGGGCGGTGGCGGAAACCGGCTTGCTGCCTGCCGGTGCCGATTTGGGATAACCGGCATGATCAAGCGCGGCCTGCCATTGCCCGGCCTCGAAACCATCGATTTTGTCGCTGCCAACGACGAGCACCGGCACGCTCGTGCGTCCGGTGAGTTTTTTCAGTTCGGTTTCCGCTTCGGTGCTGGCTTGCGGATCCTTGTTGCTGAACGGAATCCCCCGCTGCGTGAGCAGTTGCCGCGCCTGGTCGCAGAGCGGGCCGCAGGCACTGGCATACAGGGTGACGGGAAATTTCTCGCGCGCAGTCTTCCCGGCATAGGATTCGCCGATTTCGATGACACTGCCTTTGAACGCTTTCTGCTGGGCATTGTGGATGTTCGGCGGTGGCGGCTGGTCGCTGTACACCGTGCGGCCCTGTGCATCCTTCCATTGATAAAGCGAGGCGGCCGCCAGCGAGGTGCTTGCTGCCGCCAGCCACACCGCCATCATGATGCGTCCTGCTTTCATGCGCACTCCCGAAAGTCGTAATCACCCTTTTAACGGAAGTGCTTCCGGCGAACTTTAAGCCATGCCGTTGTGCCGCAGCAGCGCGTCAATGGTCGGCTCGCGGCCGCGGAAGGCCTTGAACGATTCGAGCGCCGGGCGCGCGCCGCCCTGGGCGAGGATTTCGCTCCAGAAGCGGTGGCCGACTTCCGGGTTCAGCACGCCGCCGTAGCCCTCGGCCTCGTCCTCGAACAGCGCGTAGGCGTCGGCCGACAGCACCTCGGCCCATTTGTAGCTGTAGTAGCCCGCCGCGTAGCCGCCGGCGAAGATGTGCGAGAAATTGTTGGGGAAGCGGTTGTAGGCGGGCGGGATGATGACCGCGACTTTCTTGCGGATGTCGTCGATCAGGTCCTGCGCGGTACGGCTGCCGCTGGGGTCGAAGTCATCGTGCAAATGCATGTCGAAGCTGGCGAACTCGATCTGGCGCAGCGTCTGCAGGCCGGACTGGAAATTCTTGGCGGCCAGCATCTTGTCGAACAGGGCGCGCGGCAGCGGCTCGCCGGTGTCGACGTGCGCGGTCATGTGCTTGAGGACATCCCACTCCCAGCAGAAGTTTTCCATGAACTGGCTCGGCAGCTCGACCGCGTCCCACTCGACGCCGTTGATGCCGGACACCCCGAGTTCCTCGATCTGCGTCAGCAGGTGGTGCAGGCCGTGGCCGGTTTCATGGAACAGGGTGATGACCTCGTCGTGAGTGAACAGCGCAGGCTTGTCGCCCACCGGCCCGGAGAAATTGCAGTTCAGATACGCCACCGGGGTCTGGATGCCATCCGCCGTTTTGCGGCGGGTGATGACGTCGTCCATCCACGCACCGCCGCGCTTGGAGGCGCGCGCGTAAAGGTCGAGGTAGAACTGGCCGACGCGCTGGCCGGCATGGTCGGTGAGCGTGTAGAACTTCACATCCGGGTGCCACGCAGGCGCCTTGTCCTCGCGGATATGCAGGCCGTAAAGCGTTTCGACCAGCTTGAACAGTCCGGCCAGCACGCGCGGCTCGGGGAAATACTGCTTCACTTCCTGGTCGGAAAAGCTGTAGCGCGCCACGCTCAGCTTCTCCGAGACGTAGGCGTTGTCCCAGGCTTCGAGCGTGTCGTATCCCAGTTCGTCGCGAGCGAAGGCTTTCAGCTCGTCGAAATCCTTTTCTGCATAGGGGCGGGCGCGAGCGGCCAGTTCGTCGAGGAATTTCAGCACCTCGGCCGGGGTGTCGGCCATCTTGGCCGCCAGCGACACTTCGGCATAGCTCGCAAAGCCCAGCAACTGGGCGGCCTCGCGCCGCAGCTTGAGGATGCGGGCTATCAGCGGCGTGTTGTCGAGCTCGGGCTTGCCGAATTCGGAGGCGCGGGTGACATAGGCGCGGTAAAGAATCTGGCGCAGCTCGCGGCTGTCGGCGTACTGCATCACCGGCAGGTAGGACGGCATATGCAGCGTGATCTTCCAGCCGGTTTCGCCGTCCGCTTCGGCGGCGGCCTTCATCATCGCCAGCACGTCGTCGGGGATGCCGGCGAGTTCGGATGCCTCGTCGATGACAAGGTGGTAGTCATTGGTCGCGTCGAGCAGATTCTCCTCGAACTTGGCCGAAAGCTGCGCCAGTTCTTCCTGTACCTGCATGAAGCGGGCCTTCTTGTCGGCCGGCAGCTCGGCGCCGCCGAGGCGGAAGTCGCGCAGTTCGTTGTCCACGATCTTCCTGCGCGCGGCTGACAGGGCCGCGTAGCCCGGGCCGGCCTTGAGGGCCTGGAACTTGGCGAACAGAGCCTCGTTCTGCCCCAGTTCCGCGTAATACACGGTGATCTTGGGCAGGTTGGCGTTGTAGACCTCGCGCAGCTCGGGCGAGTCCATCACCGAATGCAGGTGCGAGACCTGGCCCCAGGCGCGTCCCAGTTTTTCGTTGGCGTTGTCGAGCGGGGCGACGAAAGCGTCCCATTCGGCCGGCGTGTCGGGCGACTCGGCCTGCTTCACCGCGGCGCGGCAGTCGGCCAGCAGCTGGTCGATGGCGGGCGTGACGAATTCGGGCTTGAATTCGGCGAAACGGGGCAGACCGGAGAAATCGAGCAGAGGGTTGTTGCCCATCGGGGTAGTCATGGCAAGTCTTTCACAAAATGGACGCGGGGAACGCGGAGGAAAAGCGACAACGTACAGCGATTATAATTTGAGCCCGGTTCCGCCGTGTTTCAACCCCTGGACAACCATGGCTTTAGATCCCTTTGCCCCTTATGGGGGCCTCCATCCTCAACTCGCCGCCGGCGCCTGGGCGCACCCGCGCGCCACGGTCATCGGCGAGGTCAGCCTGGGGCGCGACGCCTCGGTGTGGCCGGGCGCAGTGATCCGCGGCGACGTCAATTCGATCGCCATCGGCGAGGCGAGCAACATCCAGGACAACAGCGTGCTGCACGTGTCGCACAAGACGCCCGACAATCCCGCGGGCGGGCCGCTGGTCGTCGGCGCGCGGGTAACGGTGGGGCATACCGTGATCCTGCACGCCTGCACCATCGAGGACGAATGCCTGATCGGCATGGGCTCGATCATCCTCGACCGCGCGGTGGTGCAGAAACACGTGCTGCTCGGCGCCGGATCGCTGGTTCCGGAGGGCAAGGTGCTCGAATCCGGCCATCTCTACCTCGGCCGCCCCGCCAAGCTGGTGCGCCGGCTCAGCGACGAAGAAATTGCCTATTTCGCCTATTCCGCGCAGCACTATGTGGCGCTGGCGCGGTCGTACCAGAACGTCTAACCCCATGGGATCCGCATGAAACTCGCCAAACCCCTTCTCATCATCGCGGCCGTGCTCGCCATTGCGGGCGCGCTGGCCTATGCCCTGACGGAAAAGCCCGCCGCACCCGCCTCGACCTTCACCACGCTGGAAGGAAAATCCATCACCCTCAACGACCTGCGCGGCAAGATCGTGCTGGTCAATTTCTGGGCGACCTCGTGCCCCGGCTGCGTCAAGGAAATGCCCGGCCTGATCCAGACCTACAACCAGTACAAGGATCGCGGCTTCGAGATCGTCGCGGTGGCGATGAGCTACGATCCGCCGAATTACGTGGCCAACTTCGCGAAGACGCGGCAGCTGCCGTTCCCGGTGGCGCTCGACGTCAACGGCGAACACGCGCATGCGTTCGGCGACGTGCAACTCACGCCCACCAGCTTCATCATCGGCAAGGATGGCAAAATCATCGAAGAGAAGCTGGGCGACCTCGACTTTGCCAAGCTGAAGGCCATGCTCGACAAGGAATTGTCTTGATCACGAGGCTCGCCGCGGCCGCCCTGCTGCTGGCGCTGGCCGCGTGCGGGACGCCCTCCGTCCAGCCCCTGGCGCACAAGAAACCCGCGCCGGCCGGGCCGCCCCCGCCGCCGATGCCCGACACCCCGCTCGTCTGTCCGACCGAAACCCGGCTCTGTCCGGACGGCCGGTCTGTCGGCCGCGACCCCGCGAACGAATGCGAGTTTGCGGCCTGTCCCGTCAATTCCCTCAAGTAGCTTTTTTCCGGATTTTTTCTTTCATGGCGCAATACGTTTACTCCCTCAACCGTGTCGGCAAGATCGTCCCGCCCAAGCGGCAGATCCTCAAGGACATCTCCCTTTCGTTCTTTCCCGGCGCCAAGATCGGCCTGCTGGGCCTGAACGGCTCCGGCAAGTCCTCACTGATCCGCATCATGGCGGGCGTCGACAAGGACATCGAGGGCGAGGCGATCCCGATGCCGGGCATCCGCATCGGCTACCTGCCGCAGGAACCGCAGCTCGACCCTGCGCACACGGTGCGCCAGGCAGTCGAGGCGGGGCTGGGCGAGATCGTCGCCGCGAAGGCGCGACTGGATGAAATCTACGCGGCATACGCCGAGCCCGACGCCGACTTCGACAAGCTCGCCGAGGAGCAGGCGAAGTGCGAGGCCATCCTCGCCACCGCCGGCGCCGACCTCGACACGCAGATGGAAATCGCCGCCGACGCGCTGCGCCTGCCGCCGTGGGACGCGGTCATCGGCCACCTGTCGGGCGGCGAGAAGCGCCGCGTCGCGCTGTGCCAGCTGCTGCTGTCGAATCCCGACATGCTGCTGCTCGACGAACCGACCAACCACCTCGACGCCGAGTCGGTCGACTGGCTCGAGCAGTTCCTGGTGCGCTATCCCGGCACCGTCGTTGCGGTGACGCACGACCGCTACTTCCTCGACAACGCCGCCGAGTGGATCCTCGAACTCGACCGCGGCCACGGCATCCCGTGGAAGGGCAACTACACCAGCTGGCTGGAGCAGAAGGAGGCGCGGCTGGAGACCGAAGCCAAGCAGGAAGCCGCGCGCATCAAGACGATGAAGCACGAGCTCGAATGGGTGCGGCAGAATCCCAAGGCGCGCCAGGCCAAGTCGAAGGCGCGCCTGGCGCGCTTCGAGGAACTGAACTCGGCCGAATACCAGAAGCGCAA
>JAJZRT010000248.1 GCA_021802595.1 Pseudomonadota bacterium | reverse complement strand
CGGGTACAGCGTTTTCGCGACGGCTTCACCCGATTGCCGCCGATGCGTACCTTCGGCGAGATCTGGAACGAGCATCCGCAGCAGGCAAAACACCTCGCGCGTGAAACCGGGTTCGTGCTGGCGAGCGAACTGCGCGCGCACGGCGTCGATTTCAGCTTCGCGCCGGTGCTCGACCTCGATTACGGCGCCTCCTCGGTCATCGGCGACCGCGCCTTCCACGCCGACCCGCACGCGGTGTTCCAGCTCGGGCAGGCCGTGATGCTGGGAATGAAGGACGCCGGCATGGCCGCCTGCGGCAAGCACTTCCCCGGCCACGGCTTCGTGGTGGCAGACTCGCATGTCGACATCCCGGTCGACGAGCGCACCCTCGCCGATATCGCCATCGCCGACCTGGTGCCGTTCCGCCTGATGATCGAGGCCGGGCTCGCGGCGATCATGCCGGCGCACGTGATCTACCCCCAGGTCGATTCCCTGCCGGCGGGGTTTTCGCGCGTCTGGCTGCAAAATCTGCTGCGACAGCAGCTGCAGTTTGACGGTGCCGTGTTCAGCGACGACCTCTGCATGGCCGGCGCAGCCGTCGCCGGCGGCGTTGTCGAGCGGGTGACGGCCGCCCTCGAGGCCGGCTGCGACATGGCGCTGGTCTGCAACCGCCCCGACCTGGCCGACGAGGTGCTGGCCAGGCTGGAGGTGGACTGGCCGGCCCCCTCGCGTGCGCGACTGGCGCGCATGCATGGCCACCCGCACCCGCCGACCCTGACCCAGTTGCGCGAATCGACGCGCTACGTCAATGCGCTGCACCATATCGCGGGGCTGGGACAGGACAGTGCAAACCTCAGTCTGCAGGTCGACCCCACCGATTATTGCGCGCGCTCCTGAACGCAGGGCCACGGCGCCCATGCGCAGGAGCACGACAGCCATTGCGGCTGCTCCCGCCTGCGTCAGACGGGCACAAGCACGCGCTGATCGCGCCCAGCCCGGATCCTGCCAATGCCGGGAGATGAGGGGTTTGAGCGCGCCTGCCTTCCAACGGATTCACACCCCCTCGACGCCCCGACCGGGGGCCCGCGGAATGTGCCGCATCGTGCTTGACTCAATTAATGAGAATCGTTACTATTTGCATAAACCAGACAAACACTCCCGCAAATGAATATCCTGCATACCGATTCCACGCACGCCGGCAATCCTTCCGACGACCGCCGAGCGGATGCCGCCGGGCCGCCCGCGCAGGAGCACATTCCGGCCGCCCTTCTGTTCCGGGGTCGCCAGGAGATCCTGATCGGCCATCACGGCGAAACCTACCGCCTGCGCATCACCCGGAACGGCAAGCTGATCCTGACCAAGTGATCGCCGCCTGTTAACCGTTCGCTGGAAAGGAAAGTCATGCCACCCATCTCGCTCCTGATTGCCATTCTGGCCATGCTGCGCCACCCCTGTGCGCGCAACCAGGCCACCGCCGCCCTGCTGCTCGCACGCGCGGCGCAACACACGGCGCTCAGCCCGGCCGAACGTGAAATCTGCCAGTGCCTGCTCGACGAACTGGAACGGGAAGCCCCCGCCATCGCACGCGCGCAGTCCGCCGCCCATTAACCCGCTTCTCAACCAGCCAGCCATTCCATGGAATCAGCCAGCCAATCAACTCACCTGGAAAGAAACCTGATCCATGAAATCGATCCCCCTGCTTGCGGTCATCCCCCTCTCCATGGCCGCCGTGTTTCCCGCGGCGGCCGACGAAAACCTGTTCGGCTACGTGGCCGGCGCTGAAACCCTGCCCCAGGGCGCATCCGAGGCCTACGCCTGGCTCACCCGCCGCTGGGACAAGGGACAGGGTAGCTACACTGCCTACGACACCGAGCTCGAATACGAATACGGCATCACCTCGCGCTTTACCGCCTCGGTCGCCCTGCTCGGCCAGTCGATCGACACCAGCGGCCTGGTGATCGACGCCTACCTGCCGGGCGCCGAGTCGTACGGCCTGAAGCCCTCCGGCGTCGAGCTCAAGGCCAAGTACAACTTCCTGTCGGCGGCCAAGGATCCGATCGGGCTGTCGGCGCTGTTCGAACTGCATCAGTCCTGGCTCGATCCGCATTCGGGCAGGAACAAGGACACCACCTCGTTCGACGTCAGCATGCAGTTGCAGAAATACTTCCTCGACGACCAGCTCGTCGCCGTCGCCAACGCCGGCTTCGAGGGGACCTACGCCAAGCGCGATCCGCTCGATGCCGCGACGCAGGCGAGCGCCGACACCGCGATGCAGGCGCTGACCGGCGACCCCGGCGCGACCTTCGAATGGCCGACCAAGCCGGAAATGGAACTCGAATTCACGCTCGGCGGCGGCCTGTCCTATCGCTTCGCGCCCAACTGGAACATCGGCGTCGAAACGCAGTACCAGACCGAATTCGAAACCGAAGTCGGACAGGAGCGCTGGAGCGTGTTCGCCGGCCCGACGCTGCACTACGGCGGCAAGCGCTGGTGGGCGACGCTGACGTATTTCAACCAGCTGGCCGGCGGGCGCGAGCGGTACCTCAATCAGGCCGACGACGGCCTGCATCTGATCGAAAAAACCAAGAACGAGCTGCGCCTGAAGCTTGGCTACAACTTCTGAGGAATCCGGCCATGTCCCATTCTCCTGCCTGGCTGATCGTCCCCACCCTGATCGCCCCTGCGGCCTTGATCAGCCCCGCCTACGCCGCGCAGTACCTGACGACCGAAGCCGCGCAAAAAATCATGTTTCCCGAAGCAGGCGCATTCGTTCCACACCCGGTGCGCCTGACCGACGCGCAGAAGGGCGCGGTCGAGAAAGCCGCCGGAGTGCGCATGCGCTTTCCCGAGCAGCCCGTCTGGCAGGTCATGGCGGACGGCAAACCGGCCGGCTGGTTCGTGCTCGACGAGGTATACGGCAAGCACGAGTTCATCACCTATGCGGTCGCGCTCGATGCCAGCGGCGCGGTACGCAGCGTGGAAATCCTCGATTACCGCGAAACCCACGGCGGCGAGATCCGCAACCCGAAATGGCGCGCCCAGTTCGGAGGCAAGCGCCATGGCGCGTCGCTCAGGCTCGACGAGGACATCCAGAACATCAGCGGTGCCACGCTTTCGTGCAAGCACATCGCCGAAGGCGTGCGGCGCGTCCTCGCGATTCATGCGGTCGCCCTGAAATGAAGGCGCGATTGCAACGCGCCCAGCCCTGGCTCGGCACCCTGGTCGAGATCGCCGCCGAAGGAAACGGGGCGGCCGACCTCAGCGCGGCGATCGGGCGCGCGTTTGCACGCATCGCCGCCATACATGGCGCGATGAGCTTTCACGACCCCGATTCGGAACTGTCGCGCGTCAACCGTCTTGCCGCATACGGCTGGGTCGCGCTCTCCGGCGATCTGGCGCAGGTATTCGGTGCCGCGCTCGGGTTCGCCGCGGAGAGCGACGGCCTGTTCGACCCCAGCGTCGCCCCCTGGCTGGTTGCGACCGGGCATTTGCCCCGGCATCACCCCCTGCCCGCCGACATCGCCCCGGACTGGCAGGCGATCGAGCTCGACGGCGACCGGGTGCGCTTTGCCCGGCCGCTACTCGTCGATTTCGGCGGCATCGCCAAGGGCTATGCGGTCGACGCTGCACTCGCCGTGCTGCGCGACGCCGGGCTGGCGAGTGCGCGGGTCAACGCCGGCGGCGACCTCGCGCGCTTCGGCGACAGCGTGGAGCCGGTGCGCGTGCGTCACCCCGCACAGCCCACGTGGGGCCTGCATCTGGCAGACCTGGGAAACGGCGCAGTCGCGACCTCGGCCGGGTATTACCAGGCCGCCACCAGTCCGCTGCGCCATCCGCATACCGGCGGCGAACTGTGCCGCAGGCTCAGCGTCAGCGTGCTGGCGCCAACGTGTCTTGCCGCCGATGCGCTGACCAAGATCGTCGCCGCCGACCCGGCGCGCGCGTCGGCGGCGCTCGGACGCCAGGGCGCGCAGGCAATCCTGATCGATCCGTCCGGTTTGGATATCACCCTCTGCGACGCCGGCGGCCGGCACACCCTGCCCTGCGAGGCCGCGGCATGAGCAAGGCCGTCATCCGTCTCGGCCCGCGCCACCGGAAAGGACTGCATGCCGGCTTCGCGCTGCTGTGGGCCAGCGGCACGCTGTGGCTGGCGTTTCATTATTTCTTCCGGCTCGAAGGCGAATTCGGACCCGCCCCGCACCCGCTCGAGGCCTGGTGGCTGCGCCTGCACGGGCTGATGGCGATGGTCGCGCTGGCGCTCGCCGGCTCGCTCGCGCCCAACCACATCCGGATCGCCTGGGAGCGCCGCCGCAACCATCGCAGCGGCCTGTCCATGCTCGCGCTCACCGTCTGGCTCGCCGCCACCGGCTACGCACTGTATTATTTCTCTACCGACGACAACGCTGCCTGGCTGCCGCTGCTGCACTGGATCGCCGGGCTCGCGCTGCCGCTCGGACTCGTGCTGCACACCCGGCTGGGTCGCCGCCGCGCGCTGCCCGCCGCCACGCTGACGCCGCCTCTGCAGGGACGCCATGCCGTCGCCCCGTCGTACAATCCGCCAGCCAGAATTAAAGCCAGCCCATGACTCTCACCCTCGACCAGCTCCCCGACCGCCAGGCCTGCACCGTCACGCAGGTCGCACCGCCAGCCAGCGCGCCGGAATGGCACGACTGGCTGGAAGAAATCGGCTTTCTTCCCGGCGAACGGGTGATGGTGATGACGCGCGCCCTGCCAGGCGGCGACCCCCTGGTGGTGCGGGTCGGTTCCTCCACTTTCGCGCTGCGGCGCGTCGAGGCGGCCTGCGTGCAGGTGGCGACCGGGCCGGCCCCTGACGGAGCGGCGGCATGAAAGAGGCCATCGTCCATGTACATCGCGGCGGACCGCTGGTTGCGCTGGTGGGCAACCCCAATTGCGGCAAGACCGCACTCTTCAACCGGCTCACCGGTAGCCACCAGAAAGTCGCCAACTACGCCGGGGTGACGGTCGAACGCAAGGAAGGCAAGCTTGCCACCCCTGCCGGCAAGGATTTGCGCATCCTCGATCTGCCCGGCACCTACAGCCTGAATCCGCGCTCGCCCGACGAGAAGGTGACCTGCGACGTGCTGACCGGCCATGCCGAAGGCGAAAAGCGACCCGACCTGGTGGTGTGCGTGGTCGACGCCACCAACCTGCGCCGCAATCTGCGCCTGGTGCTGGCGGTCAAACGCCTGGGGCTGCCATGCGTGGTGGCCCTCAACATGACCGATCTCGCCGCGCAGAGCGGCATCCGCGTCGACGGCGCAGCCTTGTCGGCCGCACTCGGCCTGCCCGTCGTCAACACCGTCGCGGTGAATGCCGACGGCGCCGCCGCGCTCCTTACCCTGCTCGACCGGCCGGACACCTGGCAGCGGACGGCCCCCTTCGGCGCGCGCGCGACCGCCGACGGCAATATCGAAGCCGACCACGAGACGGTGCGCCGCATCCTGCAGGGCCTGGGTCTGGACAAGGCGGTTCCGCACCTTGCCAGCGACCGCATCGACCGTGTGGTGCTGCATCCGCTGGTCGGCCCGCCGCTGCTGGCGGTGATCCTGTTCCTGATTTTCCAGGCGGTGTTCGCCTGGGCCGAGACGCCGATGAACTGGATCGAGAGCGCCACCCACTGGCTGGGCAACGGCGTTGCCGGCCTGCTTCCGCCAGGCTGGCTGCAAAGCCTGGTGGTCGACGGCGTGATCGCCGGTGCGGGCGGCGTCGTCGTGTTCCTGCCACAGATCATTATCCTGTTCTTTTTCATCCTGGTGCTGGAGGAATCCGGCTACCTGCCCCGCGCGGCCTTCCTGCTCGACCGCCTGATGGGCGGCGTCGGCCTGTCCGGGCGCTCGTTCATCCCGCTGCTGTCGAGCTTCGCCTGTGCGATCCCCGGCATCATGGCCGCGCGCACCATCACCAACACGCGCGACCGCCTGGTCACCATCATGATTGCGCCGATGATGACCTGCTCGGCGCGGCTACCGGTGTATGCGCTGCTGATCGGCGCCTTCGTGCCGCAGCGCAGAATCTGGGGCGGCCTGGAACTGCAGGGGCTGGTGCTGTTCTGTCTCTACGTGGCCGGCATCCT
>JAJZRT010000247.1 GCA_021802595.1 Pseudomonadota bacterium | reverse complement strand
TTCATTTGTTTTTCGATGGAAGCTCGCCAAAACGTGCATTTTGAAGCAAAGCCCCCCGGGACGGAAGCCAGCACCACAGAAACCGTGGCCCGCGTCGTTCCGCGCATTGCCGACCTGTCCGCCGATGCCTGGAATGCCCTCGCCGGCGATTCGCCCTTCATCCAGCATGCCTTTCTGCACGCGCTGGAAGCCACCGGCTGCGTCGGCCCCGACATCGGCTGGGAGCCGATGCACCTGGCGCTGTTCCGCGGCGACCGTCTCGAAGCCGCGATGCCGCTCTACGTCAAGCATCATTCCTGGGGCGAGTTCGTGTTCGACTTCGGGTGGGCCGATGCCTACCGCCGGCACGGACTGAATTACTATCCCAAGCTGGTCTGCTGCGTGCCCTTCTCTCCGGTGCCGGGGCCGCGTTTGCTGGCGAAGAACGATGCCGACCGCGCGACGCTGATCCAGTCGGCGCTCAAGGTCACCCACGATCTGGGCTTTTCTTCCTTCCACATCCTGTTCCCCACCGAGCCGGATCATGCGGCGCTCGAAGCAACCCCGTTGCTGCACCGCAGCGGCTTCCAGTTCCACTGGACCAACACGGGCTACGCCAGTTTCGATGACTTTCTTGCCGCAATGACGCACGACAAGCGCAAGAAGATCCGCCAGGAAAGGAAGAAGCTGGCCAGCCTGGGCGTGACGTTCCGCTGGACCGAAGGCCGCGACAGCACCGACGCCGACTGGGACTTCTTCTATCGCTGCTACGCCGACACCTACGCCCGTCACCGCAGCGAGCCGCACCTCAACCGTGATTTTTTCGCGGTGCTGCGGCAAACAATGCCGGACAATACGGTGCTGATCTTCGCCGAGAAGGACGACGAACCCATCGCCTGCTCGTTCTGCATGAAGGACAGCCAGCGGCTGTATGGCCGCCACTGGGGCACGCTGGAATACGTGCCGGGACTGCACTTCGAAACCTGCTACCAGCAGGGCATCGAATATGCCATCGCGCATGGGCTGGACGTGTTCGAGGGCGGCGCCCAGGGCGAACACAAGCTCGCGCGCGGGCTGGTTCCCACCGCCACGCATTCCTGGCACTGGCTGGAAAACGCCGAGTTCCGCGCAGCGGTCGACCGCTTCCTCGAACGCGAGACCGACGCCATCGCGCATTACATGGACGAGCTCGACGGGCCCTTCCGGCGCGAACCACCGCCACCGCACGAGGCGCCGGCTTAGCCGGCCAGCCCGCAGCAGGCGCCGTCATGGCAATGCCATCACCCTGTCATGAATCCCGGGCAGACTTGTGCCGGGACTCACTGCGTGCATAATGCCCGCAGCTGACATTCCGTCTGCCGAACAACAAGAGGAGCACCCAACCATGCCTATCCGCACCCTTGCCGCCGCCCTGCTCGTTGCGTTCAGCGTCCAGGCGGAAGCCAATATCGACATCCAGTTCGACTACTCCTACGACAACGGATTTTTCAGCGACGCCAGCCGCAAAACCGCGCTGAATGCCGCCGCCAGCCTGTTCGAAAGCCGCTTTGCCGACCAGCTCACGGCCATCACGTCTTCCGGTTCCAACAGTTTCAATCCGACCTTCTTCAACCCCGGCAACCCAACCGGCAGCATCGTGAACAACGACGCCTCGTTCGCGGCAAACGTGGTCCGCGTGTATGCCGGTGGCTACAACTTCACCGACAACACCCTGGGAGTCGGCGGTCCCGGCGGATACAGCTGCTCCGGCTTCAACAATTTCTGCAACGACGCCGCACGGCGCGGCCAGGGTGTCGTGACGGGCGCGGGTGCGGTCGACGTCGCGCCCTGGGGCGGCTCGATCACGTTCGACACCGACACCGACTGGAACTTCAGCACCGCCAGCGGGCCGTCGCCCTCGCAATACGACTTCTACTCGGTGGCGGTGCACGAACTCGGCCACCTGCTGGGCTTTGGTACTTCCGATTCATTCAGCAACCGCGTCTCAGGCATGAATTTCCTTGGGACAGCCGCGGGCACGGTCGGGCTGAGCAGCGACAAAGGCCACTGGGCGGCGGGCACGCTGAGTGTCTACAACGGGGCAAGCCAGGAAGCCGCCATGACGACCAGCCTGGCCAACGGCGCGCGCAAGCACTTTACCGACCTCGACTTCGCCGCCATGCAGGACATCGGCTGGCAGGTGACGGCGGTCCCCGAAGCCAGCACCTGGGCCATGATGCTGAGCGGCCTGGCCTTGGTCGGCGGGCTGGCGCGGCGCCGTTCGACCCTGCGCTGACAGACGTGCGTCAATCAAAACGGCGGGGTAACCCGCCGTTTTGATTTTCCCGGCTAAACCAGTACGGCCACCAGATAAGTCACATACAAGGCGCCGTTGACGAACAGGTGCCACACCCTCAGGCCGCCGCTCAACGCAGCCCAGCGCAGCCAGAACGCCGCGACCAGCGTGATCAACACGCCCAGCAGCACCTCCTTCTGCGGCACCCAGGGCGTAAGCGAAATGCCGATGGCGGGCAGCAGCGTGCCCTGGAACACCATGGCACCGGTGATGTTGCCGAAGGCCAGCGTGTCCTTGTGCTTGCGGATCCACAGGATCGAATTCACCTTCTCCGGCAATTCGGTCGCGATCGGGATGATCATCAGTGACAGCAGCAGGGCGGAAATGCCGATGATGGGCGCGGCCAGCTCGACGCCATGGATGAAGCCCTTGGCCCCCGCAACCAGAAGCGCCAGACCCAGCGCCAGCTGCACCAGGATGAAAAACAGGTTTTGCGGAAACCCCAGGCGGCTCAGCAGCATCGGCGCTTCTGCCTCGGTCGCGTGCCCCTCCTCGACCAGCTTGGCCGACGCGCGCAGGGTCAGCATCACGTAGACGAAGTAGATCATCACCATGACGAACGCCAGCCCGACGCGCGCCCAGCCATCGCCGTGCGACACGAACATGGCGGCGAACGCCAGCAGGAAGGCCATCAGGAAGAAGTCCAGGTCGCGCTTGAGGCCGGTTCTCTCCGGCGTGAGATGGCCCTGGATGCCACGGCGCTTCAGCACCGCCACACCCATCAGCGACAGCGACAGGGTCGACAGCATCAGCGGTGCGCCCAGGATGGCCCCGACGCCGATCTCCTCGTTGGTGACGTTGTTGCCGGTGCCAGCAAAGATCGCCAGCAGCGGCACCAGGGTCTCCGGCATGGCGGTGCCGATCGCGGCAAACAGCGAACCGGTCACCCCCTCCGAGATGTTGAGTTTTTCGCCCAGGTGTTCGAGCGCGTTGACAAAGATTTCCGCCGCCACGAGGATGAGCAGCAGATAGCCGAAGAGTTCGAGAAACAGCATGGGTGTCCGCCGCGAGGAAAACCGCGATTCTACCAGCCGCGACACGATCGCCCCGGCCGGATATTCACGTCTGGCCGAGGGCAGTTTCCACGCGCGCATTGCCGCATCGACCGGCGTGGGCGTGGTGCTGTTCAGTGCGCCGCACTGCAGGGCCTGTCGGGCATGGAAACAATTGTTGCCGCAGGCGCTGGCCGGCCTGGCCGCGGCGTTTTATGAGGTCGACGTCAGCGAAGCCACCGGCGTGGCGCGCTACTTCGGCATTTTCCACCTGCCCACGATCTATCTCTATCGCGACGGCCGCTTTCATGCCGAACTGCAGTGCGAGGCGCGGCCCGCAACCATCCGCCAGGCCGTTGGCCAGTTGCTGGCGGCGCCGGCGCAGGATGAACCCTAAGGAAGCGCTGAACAAGTCCTTCGACAAGCTCAGGACGAACGGCAACTTGTTGATTCCGTTCGTGGTGAGCCTGTCGAACCATGAGCGGAATCAACTTGTATAGCGCCGCTATGTCTTAACCCAGCATCAGCGCACGCCCGACAAATACCACCGCTATCGTCAGCAGCCCCAGGCTGAGATTGATGCCGATCAGCTTGCGGATCTGCCCCAGCGCCGCACCACCCGCTTTCCAGTCCTGCTCTCCGACCGCGCGCTTGAGCTTTTTGTAGGGTGCAAAAAACACGTGCGCGAAAATCAGCATCATCACCACGCCCAGCACCAGCATGGTCAGCGCATAGTGCGGTGCCGCCGTGCCGCCGAGCTTCGTCAGCATGTGCAGACCGGACCCCAGGATCAGCGCCACCGACGCCCACACCCACGGGAAAAACCTGCCGAACACGCCAGCCCACAAGCTCAGGCGCTGCGGCGGCTCGAGGACGCTGGCCGCGACCGGGCGCAGCGCCATGTAGGCGAAGAACATGCCGCCCACCCAGACGACGACACCCAGCACATGCAAAAACAAAGTCAGGTTCATGGCATTTCCTTTCATAACAGTGTGGCTTGGTCGAGGACGCGTTTCACGGGGGCGAAGCTTCTCCGGTGCTGCGGGCAGGCGCCGTGCGCCTTCAGGGCATCGAGATGGGCAGCGGTACCGTAACCCATGTGCCGGGCGAAGCCGTAGACCGGAAACTCTTCGTGCAGGCGGATCATGAACTGATCGCGTACGGTTTTGGCGAGGATCGAGGCTGCGGCAATCGCCGCCACCTTGTCGTCGCCCTTGACCACGGCCTGCGAGCGCCACGGCCACCGGGGGCAGTGGTTGCCGTCGACCCACACCTCGTCGGGCGCGCGCCCGAGACCGGCGACTGCACGCTGCATCGCCAGCATCGTGGCCTGCAGGATGTTCAACTGGTCGATCTCGGCCACGCTGGCTTCGGCCACGCAC
Organism: Pseudomonadota bacterium; assembly: GCA_021802595.1. The sequence goes on along the minus strand of JAJZRT010000247.1, from coordinate 1,422 downwards.
CAGGCTGCGGCACGCTCGCGGATCGCAGCGGCCAGGCGTTCGCGCGCGGCGGCGGAGAGCTTCTTGGAGTCGCGCAGGCCGTCGATCGGCTGCGCGGGATCGAGCATGACCGCGGCCGCCGTCACCGGCCCCGCCAGTGGCCCGCGACCGGCCTCGTCGACGCCGCACAGTCCGAGCGGGCCGACATGCAATGCGACGACGGGGCACCGCATCACGCCGATTCCCCGATATACGGTTCGAGCGCCCCGGCGATGCGCACGCTGGCGTTCTGCCGCAGTGAGAGGTGCATGGCGCGGAAGGTTTCGGCCACGACGGCGCGGCGCGGCGCGTCGGCAAGCCACGCAAGCGCGTCGTCCGCGAGGTTTTCCGGCGTGGCGGCTTCCTGTATCCGCTCGGGCACCACGAAATCGCGCGCCAGGATGTTCGGCAGGCCGATCCAGGGCAGCAGCGCCTTCTTGCGCATCAGATGCGCGGTGAGCACGGGCACGCGGTAGGTGATGACCATCGGTTTCTTGAACAGCGCGGTTTCGAGCGTGGCGGTGCCCGAGGCCACCAGCGCGACGTCGCATGCCGCCAGCGCGGCGTGCGATTGCCCGGGCAGGATGCGCAGCGGCAGCGCCAATCCCCGCATCGCCTGGCCAACCAGGCCGGCGGCGGCCTCGTTCGCGGCAGGCAGCACGAACTGCGCATCCGGATGGCGCTGGTGGATACGCACCGCCGCATCGAGCATCAGCCGTGCGTGACGCGCCACCTCGGTGCACCGACTGCCGGGCAGCAGTGCGACGACCGGACCGGAGGCAAGATCGAGCGCCGCTCGCGCAGCCTCGGTATCGGGTTCCAGGGGAACCACGTCGGCCAGCGGATGGCCGACGTAGGTGACCGGGATGCCCGCATCCCGGTAGATCGCTTCCTCGAACGGAAACACCACCAGCATGTGCGACACCGCCTGTTTGATGCGGTGGATGCGCTCCGGCCGCCAGGCCCATATCGACGGACTGACGAAATGCACGGTGGGAATGCCGGCCTGCCTGAGTTGCGTTTCCAGCGTGAAATTGAAATCCGGTGCGTCGATGCCGACAAACACGCGCGGCCGCTCACGCAGGAAGTAGCGCGTGATGCGCGAGCGGATCCACAGCAGTTCGGGCAGATGACGCAACACCTCGACATAGCCGTTGACCGCCAGTTTCTCGCTGGGATAGACGGCCTCGACGCCGGCCGCGACCAGGCGCGGCCCGGCAATGCCTGCCGCACGCAGGCCAGGATGGCCCTGTTTCAGCGCGGCGATAAAATGCGCGCCAAGGAGATCGCCGGACGCTTCGCCAGCGACGACTCCCAGATCGATCACCGGATGATGCCGCGCTCGGCGCGTGTCAGGAAATCGAGCAACTGCCGTACTTCGGCGTGGTCCGCCGCTTCGGGTTC
>JAJZRT010000246.1 GCA_021802595.1 Pseudomonadota bacterium | reverse complement strand
TTCGTTTCAGGCTATCGAGGATCTCCTCTGGGCGCTCTCGATCAGGAGCTCTGGCGGGCGAGACGCCATCTGGAGGCGTGCAACGTCCAGTTCATTCCCGGGCTGAACGAGGAGTTGGCTGCTACATCGGTTTGGGGGTCGCAAATGGTCAATCTCGACCCCAAGGCCACGGTGGATGGTGTTTTCGCGCTCTGGTATGGCAAGGGCCCAGGCGTTGATCGCTGCGGCGACGTGTTCAAGCATGGCAACATGGCCGGTTGCTCAAGGCATGGAGGGGTGCTGTTGGTGGTCGGGGACGACCATGCCTGCAAATCATCGAGCTTGCCGCACCAAAGCGAGCATGCCCTGATCGCAGCGATGATCCCGGTACTCAATCCGTCTGGAGTTCGAGAGTTCATTGAGTTCGGGTTGCACGGGTACGCGATGTCGCGCTATTCGGGATGTTGGGTGGGTTTCAAGGCCGTCAGTGACATTGTAGAGTCTTCGGCTTCGTTCGACGTCGATCCCATGGGGGTAGACATCCGGATGCCCGAGAACTATCCGATCCCCGACGGCGGATTTCATCTGCGCTGGCCAGACCCGCCGATGGCACAGGAGAACAGGCTGCAGCGCGAACGGCTGTACGCATTGCTCGAGTACGTGCGCCTGAACCAGCTGAACCGCCAGTGCTGGAGCGCACCGAACGCGAAGCTAGGCATCGTCACGACTGGCAAGAGCTACCTCGACGTGCGCGAGGCGCTCGCGATGATGGGCATCACCGACGAGGCCGCGCAGGCCATTGGGTTGCGGCTGCTGAAGATTGGGGTGTCTTGGCCGCTCGAGCCGCAATGCATCCGTGAATTCGCCGACGGCCTTGACGAGATCCTCGTCGTCGAGGAGAAGCGCCAGATCATCGAATACCAAGTCAAGGAACAGCTGTACAACTCGCCGCGGACATCGCGCCCGCGCGTCGTCGGCAAGTACGACGAGATCGGCGAGTGGGTGCAGGTCCCGCACGACGGCATCCTTCTGTCGCCCGACGGCGAGCTTACGCCGGCGGCGATCGCCAACGTGATCGCCGCGCGCGTCGCTAAGGTGCTTGGCGCCGGCCACTTACCGGCAGAGGCGGACGCGTACCTGGTCGCGTGCAAGGCCGCCGACGGCTTCACGCGCCTCGATTCGGGCACGCAGCAGCGGCTGCCGTACTTCTGCTCGGGCTGCCCGCACAACACGAGCACGAAGGTGCCCGAGGGCTCGCGTGCGACGGCGGGCATAGGTTGCCACTATATGGCGCAGTGGATGAACCGGCGCACCGAGACGTTCTCGCAGATGGGGGGCGAAGGCGTCAGCTGGATCGGCCAAGCGCGTTTCACCGAGTCCACGCACGTCTTCGCTAACCTTGGCGATGGCACCTACATGCACTCAGGTTCGCTGGCGATCCGCGCGTCGGTTGCGGCAGGGGTCAACATCACCTACAAGATTCTGGTCAACGATGCGGTCGCCATGACGGGCGGCCAGCCGGTCGAAGGCTCGCCGACCGTACCGCAGATACTGCAACAGCTTGCGGCCGAAGGGGTGCGGCAGTTGCATCTGGTCAGCGACGAGCCGCACCTGTACGAATCGATGGCAGGGCTGCCCCAAGGCGTCGCGGTCAGCCACCGCGATTGCATGGATGCGCTGCAAAGGCAATTGCGCGAAACCAAGGGCGTCTCGGCGATCGTCTATGCGCAAACATGCGCGGCCGAGAAGCGGCGCCGCCGCAAGAGGAAGGAACTCGTCGATCCGCCGAAACGCGTGGTGATCAACGATGAGGTGTGCGAGGGCTGCGGCGATTGCGGCGTGCAGAGCAATTGTGTGTCAATCCTTCCACTCGAAACACCACTCGGGCGGAAGCGCAGGATCGACCAGAGCTCGTGCAACAAGGATTTCACGTGTGTGAAGGGCTTCTGCCCGAGCTTCGTGACGATCGAGGGTGGCGCCCTGCGCAAGCCCTCCAAGGCCAAGGCGACCTCGCCGACGAACCTCCCGCTGCCAACGCTGCCCGCTCTGGAGAAACCGTGCAACGTTGTGATCACCGGCGTCGGCGGCACTGGTGTGATCACGATCGGCGCTTTGCTGGGCATGGCCGCCCACCTTGAGGGCAAGGGCGTGCTAGTGCTCGACATGGCCGGTCTTGCGCAGAAGGGCTGGGGGGTGATGTCGCACGTGCGGCTGGCCGCCTCGCCCGCCGGCTTGCACGCCGCCCGTGTGGCGGCCGGTCAGGCCGATGTCGTCCTGGGCTGTGACCTCATGGTCGGTGCCGGCAAGGACGCGCTCGTCGCGATGGACGCCAAGCGCACCTGCGCGGTGATGAACACCGACGTCGCCCCTACCGGAGCCTTCACGCAAGACCCTGATTGGCAGACATCTCCCGAAGCGATGCTGAAGCGCGTCGAGGCCGCTTCGCGCGTGAGTGTGGCGCTCGACGCCACCTCGATTGCGACCGCGTTGATGGGAGATGCGATTGCAGCCAACGTGTTCGTGCTCGGCTTCGCCTGGCAGCGGGGTTGGATTCCGCTCGGCGAAGCTTCCCTGCAGAAGGCGATCGAACTGAACGGCGCCGCGGTACCGATGAACCGGGCGGCATTTGCTTGGGGGCGTCAGGCCGCGATCGACCTCGCTTCTGTGCGCGCGGCTGCCGGTCTCGAACAGCGCGCGGTCGTCGTGACTATGCCGTTTCACACTCCGTCGCTTGACGCGGTGTTGACGGATAGAACGAAGCGGCTGGTGGCCTATCAGAACCACGCCTATGCTAAGCGCTATGAGACCTTCGTGCGGGTGATCGCCGCGCGCGAACAGAACGCCGTTGGCAGCGATCGCTTCGCTCGCGAAGTCGCGATCAGTCTCTACAAGCTCATGGCGTACAAGGACGAGTACGAAGTGGCCCGGCTATACGTCGAGACAGGCTTCTTCGATCGCGTCGCCGAGCAGTTTGAGGGCAACTACAAGCTGCGCTTCCACCTGGCGCCGCCGCTGTTTTCGAGGCGCGATGCAGACGGGCATCTAATCAAGCGGCCCTACGGCCCGTGGATCGTCACGGCGTATCGGTGGCTTGCGAAGGCCAAGCGCCTGCGCGGCACGCCGCTCGACATTTTCGGCTATACGGCCGAGCGGCGCGCCGAGCGCGAGGCAATCGGCGCGTTCGAGACGCTCGTTCGCCGACTTGCCGGCGAGTTGACAAGCGACCGCCTGCCGACCGCCATCGATCTGGCGCGCCTCCCGCAAAGCGTTCGCGGCTTCGGCCACGTGAAGGAGCGCAATAGCGCTGCGGCGAGCGAAAAGCTACATCGCCTGCTCGCCGAGTTCGCCCAGCCATCACTACGCCAGCCGCAGCCATGGGCCGCTGCCTGAGGAATCAGGAGACCAAGTCGATGATCACGCTGCATCACTGTCTCAGCGCGCGTTCATTCCGGCCGCTTTGGATGCTCGAGGAACTCGGCGTCGAGTACGCATTGAGGGTCTATCCATTTCCTCCTCGTGTTCACGCCCGAGGTTATCTGGAGGTGAACCCGCTCGGCACCGTGCCAGCAATGTTGGATGGCACGGTTCGAATGACCGAATCCGCCGCGATTTGCCAATACCTCGCCGCACGGCATGCGCCGGGCTCCATGGACGTCGCCGACGACGAGGATGACTTCGGCCCGTACCTGAACTATCTCCACTTCGGCGAAGCGACGCTGACGTTTCCCCTGACGCTGGTGCTTCGATACCGCCATTTCGAGCCCGTCGAGCGCCGGCAACTCCAGGTGGCGGACGACTACGCTCGCTGGTTCCTCGCGCGGCTGCGGACGCTCGATGCAACGCTGAGCGAGCGCAGCTACCTATGTGCCGGGCGATTCACTGCCGCGGACGTGTCCGTTGGCTACGCGCTGCTGTTAGCGTCGCACCTGGGCTTGCAAGAGCGTTTCACACCTGCCGTGCGCCGCTACTGGCAAAGGCTTCAGGAACGAGACGGCTATGGCCGAGCGATGAAGGCGCAGTTGGCAGCAGCCACGGGTCAGGGCGTGTCGACAGTCCCGGCGCCCGATACCCGTTGAGCGCGTCGATCAACAGCAAGTAGAAGAAATCACAGGCTTCGACGAAAACGTTCGTTGCCCCCTGAACTGAAGGTGCAAGGAGACACGCATGACCCAACTACTCGGCCTCGACTTCGGCCTCGGCGAGACGATCGACATGCTGCGCGAGACCGTGCGCGTGTTCGCGTCCAAGGAAATCGCGCCCCGCGCCGCCCAGGTCGATCGCGACAACCTGTTCCCCGCCGACCTCTGGAAAAGGCTCGGCGACCTGGGGCTGCACGGCATGACCGTGTCCGAGGAGTACGGCGGCACCGAACTCGGCTACCTGGCCCACATGGTGGCCATGGAGGAGGTCTCGCGCGCCTCGGCCTCGGTGGGCCTGTCCTACGGCGCCCACTCCAACCTGTGCGTGAACCAGCTGCACCGCAACGGCACGCCGGAGCAGAAGCGCCGCTACCTGCCCGGGCTGGTGTCGGGCGAGCAGGTCGGGGCGCTGGCCATGAGCGAGCCGGGAGCCGGCTCCGACGTGGTGAGCATGAAGCTGCGCGCCGACAAGCGCGGCGACCGCTACGTGCTCCACGGCTCCAAGATGTGGATCACCAACGGCGGCGACGCCGACACCCTGGTGGTCTACGCCAAGACCGACGCGCAGGCCGGGCCCAAGGGCATCACCGCCTTCATCGTCGAGAAGGGCTTCAAGGGCCTGTCCTTCGGCTCCAAGCTGGACAAGCTGGGCATGCGCGGCTCCAACACCTACCCGGTGTTCTTCGAGGACTGCGAGATTCCCGCGGACAACGTGCTGGGCGGCGTGGGCGGCGGCGTGCGCGTGCTCATGTCGGGCCTGGACTACGAGCGCGCCGTGTTGTCGGGCGGGCCGCTGGGCATCATGGCCGCCTGCATGGACGTGGTCGTGCCCTACGTGCACGAGCGCAGGCAGTTCGGCCAGGCCATCGGCGAGTTCCAGCTCATGCAGGGCAAGCTGGCCGACATGTACACCACCTGGCAGGCCAGCCGCGCGCTGGTGTACGCGGTGGGCCGCGCCTGCGACCGCGCGGACCACGCGCGCACCCTGCGCAAGGACGCCGCCGCGGCCATCCTGTACTCGGCCGAGAAGGCCACCTGGATGGCCGGCGAGGCCATCCAGGTGCTCGGCGGCAACGGCTACATCAACGAATACCCCACGCCGCGCCTGTGGCGCGACGCCAAGCTGTACGAGATCGGCGCCGGTACCAGCGAGATCCGGCGCATGCTGATCGGCCGCGAGCTGTTCGCCGAAACCGTCTGAAGCGCGCCGACCCCGCGCAGGAGCCCGTCATGCAGGTGCTGCAAAGCCAGATCGATGCCCGTTCGGAGGATTTCCGGGCCAATGCGCAGGCGCTGCGCGCGCAGGTCGACGATCTGCGCGCCAAGGTGGCCCGCGTCGAGCTCGGGGGAGGCGAGGCGGCCCGCGCCAAGCACCTGGCGCGGGGCAAGCTGCTGCCGCGCGAGCGCGTGGCGCGGCTGCTCGACCCCGGTTCGCCCTTCCTGGAGATCGGCCAGCTGGCCGCCTGGGGTCTGTACGACGGCGACGCGCCGGGCGCCGGCATGGTGGCCGGCATCGGCCGCATCCAGGGGCTCGAATGCATGGTCGTGGCCAACGACGCCACGGTCAAGGGCGGCACCTACTATCCCCTGACCGTGAAGAAGCACCTGCGCGCGCAGGAAATCGCCCAGGCCAACCAGCTGCCCTGCGTCTACCTGGTGGACTCCGGCGGCGCCTTCCTGCCTCTGCAGGACGAGGTGTTCCCGGACCGCGATCACTTCGGGCGCATTTTCTTCAACCAGGCCAACATGTCCGCGATGGGCATCCCGCAGGTGGCCGTGGTCATGGGCTCCTGCACCGCCGGCGGTGCCTACGTGCCGGCCATGAGCGACGAGACGGTGATCGTGCGCTGGCAGGTCACGAGCTTCCTGGGCGGGCCGCCGCTGGTGAAGGCGGCCACCGGCGAAGTCGTCAGCGCCGAGGCGCTGGGTGGCGGTGACGTGCACACCCGCATCTCCGGCGTGGCCGACCACCTGGCCGACAACGACGCCCACGCCCTGCTGCTGGCGCGGCGCAT
>JAJZRT010000245.1 GCA_021802595.1 Pseudomonadota bacterium | reverse complement strand
CGGCCTGTCGCTGGCGGTGTCGGCCATGTTCGTGCTCTTGATGTCCGGACTCATCCTGTACGAGACCAGCAACATCATCCACGGCGGCGAGACCAACTACATCATGGCGACGGTCACGCTATTCGTCGCGATCTTCAACCTGTTCACCAGCCTGCTGCAGTTGCTGGGCTTTGCCAACAACGACTGATCGGTTTGGGCCCAGCGTTTGCCCCTTCTCCCGCTAGCGGGGGAGGGTTGGGGAGGGGGAGCGAAGCACGTGAGCAACAAGCACCCTGAAACGGCACCCGACGTGGTGCCGTTTTTCATCGATACCCACTGCCACCTCGACGCAGCCGAGTTCGACGCCGACCGCGACGCCGAATACGCGCGCGCGATCGCAGGCGGCGTCGGCGTGCAAGTCGTTCCCGCCGTCAGCCGCGACAACTTCGCCGCGGTGGCCGCCACCTGCGCGCGCTACCCCGGCTGCCTGCCGGCGTGGGGGCTGCATCCGATGTACATCGGCGTGCATCGCCCCGGACACCTCGCCGATCTGCGCGCGCAGATCGAAGCGCAGCGCCCGGTCGCCATCGGCGAAATCGGGCTCGACCTGTTCGTCAGGGACCTCGACCCCGTCACCCAGGAATTTTTCCTCGTCGAGCAACTGAAGATCGCGCGCGACCACGACCTCCCGGTACTGCTGCATTGCCGCAAAGCCAATGACCCGCTCCTGAAACACCTGCGAAAAATCAGGGTACGCGGCGGCATCGCCCACGCCTTCAACGGCAGCCCGCAGCAGGCGGACGAATTCATCAAGCTGGGATTCAAGCTGGGATTCGGCGGCGCCTTCACCTGGCCGCGCGCCAACAACCTGCGGCGGCTGGCTGTCGAGCTGCCGCTGGAAGCCATCGTGCTGGAAACCGACAGCCCCGACATTCCGCCCGTATGGATCGGGCGCGGCCGCAATGCACCGGGCGAATTGCCGCGCATCGCCCGGACGCTGGCCGAGTTGCGCGGTCTTGATATCGATATGGTGGCCCAGGCCACCACGCGTAACGCACGCACGTTGTTCGGCCTGGGAGACGACGCGGCCGCCAGCGCAGGAAATGGGAACCCCTCGGGGCGGGTTTAAGCCCGTCGCGCAACCAGCCTGATTTCGCTTGATAGCGTCGTCAGCACGATCTGGTTCTTGCCGTCCTTCTTTGCCGCATACATATTCAGGTCCGCCTCGTGGACGATCTTTTCGGCGCCCATCCGGGCGGCATCCGCACCGCTCACCACGACGATGCCGACGGACGCGGTCACGTCGACCGGATTGCCGTCGATATAGCCGATGGAGGCGATGGATTGACGTATCCGCTCGGCGACGCTGCGGGCCCGTTTTCCTGAGTCATGCACCCTCAGCAGCACGACAAATTCATCCCCGCCAAACCGGGCCATGACGTCCTCGCCTCTCAGCACGGCATTCGCACGGTTAGCGGTCTCCCTGAGCAGCATGTCGCCCTGCGCATGCCCGAGCGTATCGTTGACCTGCTTGAATCCATCCAGATCGAAGTACAGCACGGCAATGGCCGAGCCCATTCGACAGGCGTATGAACTGGCCTTCTCGAATTCATCGAACAATGCCGACCGGTTCGGCAATCCGGTCAGGGCATCCTTCAATGCCATTTTCTCCATGTGGTCGGCATACCGGGCAAGCCTGGTCCGGCCGTCGTGAAAACCGCGGATCAGGCTCGCCACATAGGCCGGGATCGCCGTGTTGAGCAATACCAGGCTGATGATCCAGATGGGATGCTGGCTCCAGTAATCCGACACCATGCCCAGGATGATCCATCCGATGGCCGCCAGACTGGCGGACAGGGCCATCCACTTCACCCCGAACCGAATCCCGTTCCCCAGCGATACCCATAGATTCACAAACGCTACCACCGCGCCCAGTTCCCCCGTCAGAAACATCGCGACAAAGCAGGCGGTCTGGTCGAAGACAATCGCCAATACCCGTCGTCTGGGATAGACGCCAGGATTGCGTTTCACGTTTGCCCAATGTGCCAGCGCGAAAACGAGGACGCTGCCGGACACGCCCAGACCTTTAAGCGCAACGGGGTTCTGCATGACAAAAAACCAGAACAGATACCAAAGAATCAGGATCGGCAGGGGAACGAACAGCCGGATATAACACTGCGCCAATTCGAGATCGACGGTTTTGGAGTTGTTGTGGATGCCATTCATATGGGCAGGAAACGATTCAGATTTTCCCGGGAAAACCCACGCAAGCACAGATCGTTTGCCTGGCGGGTCTGCTACCTCAGATACTCCACGCGAAAACGTATTTTTGATTGAAATATTGAAATAACGGTATCGGTGTTGGGCGCGCAAACTTTAAATCAGCGGCCCCGGACTGGACCAGAAGCCGTCCCGGCGACCTGGAGACCCCGAGGGCAGCCGTCAACTGGCGTAACCGAAGTTGCCCACCCACTCGCCGCGGCGATAATCGATGGCCAACCAGTTGGGCACGTAAGGGCGCGGATTCTCAAGCGGAAAACGTTCGGAAGGCGGCGAATCACCGCCTTCCGCCACGCTGCAGCGGCGCGTCATGATGGGCTTGAAGCGAACCGCCAGGCGGTCGTTGACCGGCGTCGACTGCTCCATGGCCTCGCCGAAGTACACGCGCTTGCGCAGCAGGCAGGAAAACAGCAATTCCATCTCGGCGACCAGCGGCCGGTCGCGCCGCGCGAGCGCCTTTTGCGCCGCGGTGGTCAGCCGAATCTCCAGCGGTTTATCGTGCAGGGTAATGTTCATGGCAAGGCTCCTGATGACATCGTCCGTATCGATCCTTAACGGCCATGTCCGGTCCCTGCTGTAGGCCTGCACGATTGGGCGCCTACCCGCCGGCAGACGCCTCAGAAATCGCGTTCGACCTTGAACCCGTTGATGACGATGTCGCCCGCCACCATGCGTGCGCCATGGTTCACCGCGTCGAGGATGTCGCCGTCGGACCAGCCGGCTGCGCGGGCCGCCTGCAGGTCGACTGCGCTGACGCTTCTGGAATCGCGCGTGGCCTTCAGCACCAGCCCGAGCAGCATCTTCTCGTCGGGGCTCAGCGGGCTGTCGCGGAAATCGGCGCGCGTGGCGGCCACCTGCTCGGGCGTCCAGCCGGCCATGTTGATCAGCATGCCGGCATTCATGTCGATGCAGTAGTCGCAGTTTCCGCCCTGAGACACCAGCATGCGGATGCACGCCGTCAGCGGCATCGAAAGCCTGGGATGCTGCATGACACTGCCGTAATACTCCCACTGGTGTTTCAGCAGAAAGGGATTGGCGCTGAATACCTGGATCGCGGTCGGCACATGCCCCCATGCGTTTTTGATCTGGGGCGTAGATTTCGGCGACTTCGCCGGTTGCGGCTTCGGGCGTGACGGTTTGCAGTATGCTCATGACAGACTCCTTTGCGTTTAGATCCAACGCCTGACACGGGCTTTGTAGTCCCGGTAGGCGTCGCCGAATTTCGCTTCGAGATGCGCTTCTTCGTGCCGGATCACACCGAAGCGGAGCATGATCCAGATCAGGGGGGCGAACAGGAGCGGCCAGAACGTGCCCAGCAGGAGCGACACGCCGGCCAGCAGGAACCAGTCGCCGAGATAGATCGGGTTGCGGCTGAAGCGGAACGGCCCGCGCGTACACAGGGCGGACGCGCCGCTATAGGGATTGACCGTGGTGTGGTGCCGCGCAAAGGTCCATAGCGTCCAGACAAACAGGGCCAGCCCGAAGCCGATCGCAAGCCAGCCCAATGGGAGCGCCGCCGCGCCCAGATCCAGCGGCAGCGCCAACTGGTGGCGATCCAGCCACCAGCCACCCAGTATGGCCACCGCGTAGGGCGCGGGTGGCAGGATCAGCGTGCGCGGGCGCTGCGCGGGGTTCTGCGTGCCCATTAGTTCGATGGCCCCGCCCCGCGCATGCCCGATCTGCGGTCAAATCTCATGGTCGACTCCTCGTGTGCGAAAACGCTTTGCCCCCTGAAGAGGTCAGCGTTTCAACGTATCCAGATAACGGCCGAGCTGCGCGAGACAACTGCGATACGCCGTAACGGATTGCGTGTTCTTGCTCATGCCGATACAGCCTTCCAGCGCCGAGACGATGAAGAAGGCCGTGGCGCCAGCATCGACGTCACGACGCACCTCGCCCGCCGCCTTGCCGCGCTTCAGTGCTGCCGCCACCACCTCGACCCAGTCCTCGAACACGCCGTTCAACTGCCGGCGAAAGCCTTCGTCCACCGGGCTCATCTCCTGCATCAGGTTGTTGAGCGGGCAGCCCAGCGTCACCACCATCGGATCATTCTCCGCCGCCTTGGCCGCCAGCAGGGCCTGCAGGGCCGCCAACGGCTGCCGGGTCTCCGCCAGCGGCGCGAACATCAGCGCGGCCAAGCGCGGCCGGATCACCTCCTCGATCACCGCCAGGCCGAGCGCCTTCTTGTCGGGAAAGTGGTGGTACAGCGCGCCCTTGGTAAGTCCTGTGTCCGCCAGAATCTGCGTGATGCAGGCCGCCTGGAAGCCGCTGCGATGGATCTCCGCGGACGCGGCCTCCAGCAGTTTTTGACGGGTGAGGTCGGGGGTTTTGGCTTTGACGTTCACGGCTCAATCATACATACCGGTTGGTATGTGTCAAGGCAAAAAAAAGCTGCCCCGGCGCAATGTCTCGTCGAGGGCTTCGCTCCCTCTGGTGAGGCTTCTAACCATTCGACTAAGCCCCACGCGGGCAAGTCGCTGGTTATCCACAGCCCTCCCCCAGAGGGGAGGGCAAACGTGATGCCCAAACCGATTAGCGCAACTCTCGCTGAGCGACGGCCCGCAGAAACTCGTTGCGCTGCTGGTCGCTGTTCCGGAAGCTGCCACTGAAGGCCTGGGTGACGACGCGCTCGTCGCCGCGCCGGTCTTCGCCCAGCAGCAGGCACAATTGCTCGGCCTCGACGATGCACGCCGCGCCCTGAGCCCGGCCGTGCGTCACCAGCGCCTCGGCGATGTCGCGCGTCATCCATTCCTGGTAGGTGAAACGATGGCCGATGGCATCGACCATGCGCGCGATGCGCCCGAAACCATGCAGCCGCCCGCCGGGAATGTAGGCCACGTGCGCCACGCCGCGGAACGGCACCAGATGATGCGGACACACGCCGTGCACCGCGATGCCGCGCACCACCACCATGTCGTCGCGCTCGTCGGCGAAGCCCTCGCCCAGCGCCTCGGCGGGCGAGATCGCATAGCCGCCGAGCAGGCGCTTCTGCCACAGTTCGCGCACCCGCTGCGCGGTGCGCCCGGTATGCACCGAATCGGGCGCCACCCCGCAGGCGACGAGCATGTCGTTCACCGCGCGCTCGAACGCCGCGGGGTCGAACGGCCCGAGCTGCGGAATGCCGAGGCTGCCGCTGTCGTACGGCGCGTGGCAGTCGTCGTGGTCGCAGAAATCGTTCATCTTGTCGAACCCATCATGTTGGTTAGAAAGCCGTTCGCCCTGAGCCAGCCGTTCCTTCTGGACGCACCCTGTGTACCGTTCGGGCTGAGCTTGTCGAAGCCCTGTATTGCACGGTAAAAGCAGGTCAAGCAAAGAGCCCTTCGACAGGCTCAGGGCGAACAGGCTGGGGCTGGATTGCTTGGGTGAATTCGTCGGTACGCATGGATTTGTCCACTGGCTGTTGCACCGTTCGTGGTGAGCTTATCGAACCACAGCATCTCAAAGCCCCTGACTGAAACCATAGAATCTCAGGGCGAACAGGCTGGGGCTGGATTGCTTGGGTGAATTCGTCGGTACGCATGGATTTGTCCACTGGCCGTTGCACCGTTCGTGGTGAGCTCGTCGAACCACAGCATCTCAAAGCCCTTGGCTGAAACCATAGAATCTCAGGGCGAGCGGCGCGGACAGCCGTTGCCGCATGCATTACTTCAGCGTCGCCCGCAGGAACTCGAGCGTCCGCGTCCAGGAATCCTTGTCCGCTGCAGGATCGTATTTCACCGGCAGGCCGAACTCGGCCGCATAGCTGTCGGCCTCACGGTTGGTGAAGGCATGCTTCGCGCCCGGATAGGTCACCAGCATGTAATCGACCCTGGCGTTGTCCATCTCGGTCTTGAACGCATCGAGCTGCGCGGCCGGCACGATGGGATCGGCCTCGCCGTGGAAGATGGCCAGCTTGGCCTTGATGTCGC
>JAJZRT010000244.1:447-6180 GCA_021802595.1 Pseudomonadota bacterium | reverse complement strand
GCCATCCATGCCAGGCAAGTTGATGTCCATCATGATCAGGGTCGGCGGCTCGACCCGCGCCAGCTGGATGCCGATCTCGGCCGTATGCGCGATGCGCAGTTCCAGATTTTCGCGCGCAGCGAAAATCTGCTGCATGAGATGCTGGTTCATCGGGTTGTCCTCGATATAGAGCACGTAGGCGCGCACCGTCGGTGCGGCGGCCATGTCCGCGGCGGAGCTTGGGCGCGCGTCGGGAGCCGTTGCGGTCGTGCCCGGCAGGGTTACCCAGAAGGTGCTGCCCTGGCCCTCCGTGCTCTCGAAGCCGATGCTGCCGCCCATCGCCTCGACGATGCGGCGGGTGATCACCAGCCCGATGCCGCTGCCTTCCACCTGCCCGCGTTCCGCCCCGAGGCGGTCGAACGCGTTGAACATGCGGGCCTGCTTCTCGGCCGCGATGCCGAAGCCATTGTCGGTGATGGCGATGCGCGTTGCACCGGGCTCGGCGTGGCAGGCAATGTGCACCTTGCCGTCCGGGCGGTTGTACTTGATCGCGTTGGAAAGCAGGTTGATCAATACCTGTTGCAGGCGGGTGCTGTCGGCCATGACCACGCTGCCCTTGCCGTCGCCACCCGTGTCGACGAGCTGGATGCCGCGATCGCGGGCGATCGGCGCGACCATCGCCAGGCTGTCGGCCACCACGGCCTGCACGCTGACCGGCGCGGGGAACAGGTCGAGCTTGCCGGACTCGATACGGGCCAGATCGATGAGATCGTTGACCAGCGACAACAGATGCTGGCCGGCGCGTTCGATCTCGTGGGCGTACACCTTGCTGTGCGGCGGCAGCTTGGTATCCATGGCGAACAGTTGGGCGAAGCCGAGGATGGAATTGAGCGGCGTGCGCAGCTCGTGGCTCATGCTCGCCAGGAATTCGCTCTTGGCGTGGCTGGCGGCTTCGGCGGCTTCCTTGGCCTGCAGCATCGCGTGTTCCGCCTGCTTGAGTTCGGTCACGTCCTGGACCGTGCCGGCCAGCTGAAGGATCTCGCCGTCTGCGCCGATCCTGGCGTGCGCGAGTTCATGGACGTAGCGTACCTCGTTGTCCGGCCGCACGATGCGGTGCACCACGTCGTGCACGCCGGTTTCGGCGGCGCGTTGTTCGCTGGCCAGGATCAGCGCCCTGTCGTCGGGATGGACGGCCCGCTCGAAAGCATCGACGCTGGGCGTGAACTGTGCCGGGTCGAGGCCGAAGATACGGTAGATCTCGTCGGACCACTGCAATTCGCCCGTGGTCAGGTCGGCCGTCCAGTGGCCGAGCTTGGCGAGGCTCTGCGCTTCCTCGAGCCGTGCGCGGCTTTCTTCCAGCGCGATCTCGATACGCTTGCGCTCGGTAATGTCCTGCACCATGCCGTACAGCGCCATCGGTCTGCCGCCATGATCGCGTTCGACGTACCCCTCGAGGTGGACCCAGCGCACCGTGCCGTCTGGCCACAGGATGCGGTGGTCGATCTGCTCCGGTCCGCCATTGGCAAGAACGCGCTGTTGCGCCTCGCGTACCTTGTCGACGTCTTCCGGGTGACTGAGCTCGTCGAAATAGCTTGCCAGCGTCGGCGCGTAGTCGTCGGGGCTGCGATTGAACAGGGCATAGACTTCCTTCGACCAGGTGATCGTTCCGGTGGCGAGGTCGACCGCCCAGTTGCCGAGCCGCGCGAGCCGTTGCGCCGCTTCCAGCGCCCCCTCGGCAAGCTTGCGCTCGGTGATGTCCTGCACCACGCCCAGCATGTGCAGCGGGGCGCCGCTTGCATCGCGCACCACGTCACCCCGTTCGAGCAGCCAGCGCACGCTGCCGTCCGGCCACACGACGCGGTGCTCGACGTTGTATTCGGCGCCGAGCTCGACGCAGGCATTTACGGCCCCGGCTACTTTCTGGCGGTCTTCCGGGTGTACGGCGGCGAGGAAGTTCGCATAGGTGGTTTCGAGCGTGCCTTCTGGATGACCGAACAGCGGGGCGATGCGTTCGGACCAGTAAAGGTCGCCCGTCTCGATGTTCCAGTCCCAGGTGCCGATGTTGGCGTAGGCCTGGCTGCGGGCGAGGCGCTGCTCGGCTTCCTTGACGCGGGTGATGTCGGTGCGGACGGAAATGTACTGGTAAGGATGTCCCTCTTCGTCGAGGAAAGGGACGATGGTGGTCTCCACCCAGTAGAAGCTGCCATCCTTGCGGCGGTTGCACAGTTCACCGTGCCAGATCAGGCCGCGCGTGATGGTCTGCCAGAGGTTGGCGTACAGCTCGTCAGGGTGCAGGCCCGATTTGACGATGCGATGATTCTTGCCGACCAGTTCGTGGCGGCTGTAGCCGCTGGCCTCGCAGAACTTTTCGTTGACGTACAGGAGACTGCCAGCCGTATCGGTGATGCTGACGATCGCGTGGGCATCGAGCGCGTGCTGATGGCGCTCGCGCTCGTAGAGCGTGGCACGCAGGATTTCGACCTGCTCCTGGGTTTGCCGGTAGCGCTTCGCGCAGACGGACGCCGCTGTCGTCAGTTGGCGCGCGTCCGCCGGCTTGGCGAGCAGATATTCGGCGCCCAGGTCGAGCGCGAAGCCGTGCGGGGTGGCACCGGAGCCGGCTGACAGGTACACGACGGGAATGAGGTCGTGACGCCCGTCGCCGCGCAGGATGGCCGCCAGCTCGGGGCCGCTGCATTGCGGCATGTCCATGTCGATCAGCAGGACTTCGGCAGCAAAGCCATTCAGGAGGTCGGGGACTTCGAGCGGGTTGTCCGTCTCGTGCACTTCCATGCCGGCCTGACGCAGGATCAGCGATTGCGCGGCACGCTCGCCGGGGTCGTCGTCGACCAGCAGCACACGGTAGGGGCGGGTCGATGCGAGCTTCTCCAGGCCCGACAGGCTCTGGAGAAGCGCATCGCGATGGACCGGCAGGGTCAGGTAACGGGTGGCGCCGGCGCGGTAGGCGGCGAGCCTTGATTCGACGTCATGCCGGGACGACAGGAAAATCAGCGACGCGTCGGCAAGATGCTGGGTTTTCAGATCGGCAAGAGGCTGTGCAGCCTGGAGATCGTTGCCGAGTGAATCCATGTCCACGATCAGCGCCGCTGGCCGGTCTCCGTTCCAGTGGGCATCAACGCAATCGACAGGCTGCTCGAACACCGAGACGCGGTAGCCGGCATCTTCCAGCACCGAACGCTGCCAGAGTGTCCGGTCAGGGTCGGCTCCCACCAGGACGATCTGCAGCGGCTGACTGGCTTCGGGCGGCGGCACGTAACCGAGAACCGGGTTGTCTGCAGCGGCTGCGAGCTTCGCCAGCGCCTTGTGCAGGGCGAAAAGCTTGGGGTCGGACGGCCGCCCCTCGGCCGGCAGGCTGTCTGCGACGATTTCAAGCTTGCGTGCGGTGGCTGAAATGTCCATCAGGCGGTGCACGCCGGCAGCGCCCACCAGGCTGTGAGCGGCGTGTATCAGCCGCCTGGCCGCCCCCGACTCGCCGCGCCCGATGCTTTCCAGAAGCTGTTCCAGCATGTCGATGCGGGCCGGCAGAAGCGTGATGAATTCATTCCGCAGGCGGGCGAGGGTGGCCTCGATCGAAATGGGCATGGGCTTTCTGTCGGTTGGAGGCGTCAGCGTGCGCGCGTGCGAAGCGTTCGCTCGACGATGTGCTTGAGCACGCCGAGAGGGGCGGGTTTGGAATAGACTGGAATATCCGCTGGCAGGCCGCCATGGGCCTCGATTTCGGCGGGGGTCAACGCGGTCACCACGATGATTTCGGGCGCCCGGATTTCCTTGTTCTGGATCAGTCGCCGGATCATTTCGAAGCCGTCCATGCCCGGCATCGAGAGATCGGCAACCACCAGTTGCGGGGCGTATTTGCCGACCATGACCAGGCCATCGAAACCGTCCTGCGCCAGGTACAGATTCACCGGCAGCTTCCATTCGGCGAATTTCAGCCGGTAGAGCTCGCGTTGTACGGGCTCGTCCTCGACGATCAGAACGCTATGCGTCTGGGCGGCGTCTGCCTCGATGCCCGCGGGGCGTTGCCTGGCCAGGATGGCCTCGACTGCCTCGCTCGGGATGCGGCGATGCCCTCCCGCGGTTTTCCAGGCCGACAGGATGCCCGCTTCCACCCACAGCTGGATCGTCGTGAGCGATACGCCGATTTTCCGGGCGGCCTCACGGGTTGTGTAGAAAGAGGGACTGGACATGTTTTGGATTTTTAACACTTCAGGCAAACCTGGTCGACTCGACTGATCAATGTGTATCAGAAAAGCGACATGTCTGATCTTGATGTGTATTTGTATTTGGTATTTTTATCACTTTTAACATATTTTGTCGTCATGGGTTTGGCGGAAGCCGACCCGGATGGCTTCCAGCGCCACAGAAAAGAGGATTTTCGGGGCGAGCCTTGAAGCGGAATCGACAGCAATCAGGAGAGAGATCAGCAATGCGAACCAATTTACCGGTCACCAATGTCGAGTATGTGCTGAAGGACAGCGAGACGGTAGTGTCGAAGACCGACCTCCACGGCAACATCACCTACGTCAACCAGGATTTCATCAACATCAGCGGCTTCAGCGAAGACGAGCTGATGGGGGCGCCGCAAAACATCGTGCGCCATCCCGACATGCCGGTCGAGGCGTTCGCCGACTTCTGGGCGACGCTCAAGGCCGGCAAGGCCTGGACCGGCCTGGTGAAGAACCGCTGCAAGAACGGCGACCACTACTGGGTCGAGGCCAACGCCGCGCCGCTGATCGAGAACGGCCGCGTTGTCGGCTACACCTCGATTCGCACCAAGCCGAGCCGGGAAGCGGTCGCGGCGGCCGAGGCCGCCTACCGGGCGGTCAAGGCCGGCGACAGGTCGCTCAAGATCAGGGAGGGCAACGCCGTACGGCCCACGCTTCTCGAGCGCTGCTGCCTCGACGCGCTGAGCGGACTGTCGCTCAAGTCCATCCTGCTCATGGCGAGCGGCACCATGGTCGTGCTGTTCGGCCTGGTCGGCCTGCTCGGCTTGATGCTCGCCGACGAAACCAACCACGCGCTGGTCGGCTGGCTCGAGACGATCGCCGCGATTGGCATTCCGCTCGCGGTCGGATTCGGGATCCTGTGCCATCGCATGGTCGTCGCTCCGCTTGAACGCGCCCGCGGCGACATCGACCGCATGAGCTCGGGCGACCTCACCGGCCGCATCCACGCCAGCGGCACCGGCGAGGTGCAGCGCATGCTGCAGGCGCTGCGCATCCTGCAGATCAACATCAAGCTGCTGGTCGGCCAGATCAAGCAGAGCACCGGGATTGTCAACGCTGGCGCCAGCGAGATCGCTGCCGGCAATGCCGACCTCTCGGCGCGCACCGAGTCGCAGGCCTCCAGCCTGGAGGAAACCGCGAGCTCGATGGAGGAGTTGACCAGCACGGTCAAGCAGAACGCCGACAACGCGAACCAGGCCAACCAGCTCGTCGTTTCCACCGCCGATGTGGCAGAAAAGGGGGGTTCGGTCGTGCACCAGGTGGTCGACACCATGGCCTCGATCAAGAATAGTTCGCGGAAGATTGCATCTCTCAGACGGTAATCGATGGGCTCGATGTAATCCGGTCGGACGATCCAGATGGCAGTCTCCAAACCTGGCTCCTGCATCGGATTGATCGCGGCGAACGACTTGGCAATGCCCTGAATTCCCCCGCCGTATCCGAAGACTATTACGACTGTGTCTTAATCGACACGCAGGGAACCGTGGGCCCACTGCAGGACACTGCCGCA
>JAJZRT010000244.1:0-437 GCA_021802595.1 Pseudomonadota bacterium | reverse complement strand
GCCGACGATCTGTTCTATCTCCTGCACCGTCTTAACCCGGGTTTGATGATCGAGGACGGTTTTGGCTACAACAATCGCAATTCGCTGGGGCCTGCCGGCATGTCGTTCATGCGCGATCACGGCATCCTGAAGGACGTGTTCAAGGAGACTGAAAGCGAGTCGCATCGCACGGCGCGGGGCAAGAACATCACGCACCGCACCTCCAAGGGACCAGGTTTCGGCCCGAAGGGAATCATGCGCTATGTGCTGCCACAGACAGTCTTCCTGAAGCTCAAGGATATAGGCGGTGATGTTCTGCCGCCTTACCGAGAGCATTTCACGGAAGTCCCGATGACGGAGGCGATGTCCGGTATTTACCGCGAGTTGAGTATGAGCTTGCGCGAAGATCTCCGAGAAGCGCTCAGGAAGGGCGATACCAGCTTGCTGGGCGTTGTCCT
>JAJZRT010000243.1 GCA_021802595.1 Pseudomonadota bacterium | reverse complement strand
GGCTTAATGTCCGAGAGGCCGCTACACGGCTCAAGGTGAGCAAGACGGCCCTGTACACCGCGCTGCAATCCACCAGTGCAGCCGACTCCTGATATTCCGTGCAGTCGTCTTCTGAAAATGACACTCTACTGGGCGGCTTTTTTCCCTTATGATGTTCATCAATCCATCCGTTTTTCTACGTTTCGTAAATGTCTCCAAATCATCGAATCGGCTATGCCCGTGTCTCGACCGACGATCAGAACCTGGATCTACAGCGTGATGCCCTAACCCGGGCCGGCTGTAGCTCGATCTACGAGGAAACCGCAAGCGGGAAGAGTTCCACCAGGCCCGAGCTCGAGCACTGCCTGCGAGCACTACGCGCCGGCGACACCCTGGTTGTCTGGCGACTGGATCGTCTTGGCCGATCCCTCTCCGACCTGGTGAAGATTGTCGCCGAGCTCGAGCACCGCGGCATCGGCTTCGAGTCGCTGCAGGAGAAGATCGAGACGGGAAGCGCCAGCGGCAAGCTGCAGTTCCACGTCTTTGCAGCGCTCGCCGAGTTCGAACGGAACCTGATCCGTGAGCGCACCCGGGCAGGCCTCGCCGCAGCGAGAGCTCGCGGCCGTAAGGGCGGCCGCAAGCCGGCGCTCGATGCGAAGCAGATCCGCGAGATCAAGGCGCTGCTCCGCGATCCTGACATCCAGGTGGCCGACGTAGCCAAGCGCTATGGCGTCTCCAGGACAACGATCTACAAGCACGTCGGTGCTGTTGCTCCTGCTTGAAATGATTTGTTATTTGCTCAAATTTGATTAATAATGGAGTCATGGCGATGAAGCCGAACTACAAGCCACCGTTCAGCAAGTTCGTGAAGAAGGCGCATAAGCCTCTGCAGCTTGCGATCGAGGATGCCGCCGAAGAGATCTGCAAGAACCCGGACATCGGGGAGGCTAAAGTGGGCGACCTGGCTGGCATCTGGGTCTACAAGTTCAAATTCAATCGCCAGGAGTACCTCGTCGCATACCGGCCGCCTTCACCAGAGGCGCGGCGCCAAGGGGTCGAGGTGGAATTGCTGATTATTGATTTCGGCTCTGCGGAATATCGTGTGTAAATCTGCATGTTCGTTTATACTCATAAAACGGAATAACGTGTGGAATTGACATGACAGAACCCTCCAGAATCGTGTGCTGGTTTAGCTGTGGAGCCGCTAGCGCCGTGGCTACCAAACTGGCGATAGTCGCCAACGATGGACGCATTCCGCTGGTCGTCGCTCGATGTGTTGTCCGTGAAGAGCATGAGGACAACGACCGCTTCGCCGCCGACTGTGAAAAGTGGTTCGGCATGCCGATTACCAACATGCTCAACGAGAAGTACGACGGGTCTATTTACGAGGTATTCCGCAAAGAGTCCTATATCTCCGGAGTGAAAGGCGCTCCATGCACCAGGCTCCTGAAGAAGCAGGTCAGGCAGAAGTTCGAGAAGCCGACCGACCAGCATGTCTTTGGCTATTGCGCAGAAGAACAGGGCCGGTGGGACGATTTCCTTGACGCAAACAACATCAACGCCATTCCGCCAGCACTTGAGCGTGGCCTGGAGCATTCCGACTGCCTGGCGCTTGTCGAGCGTGCCGGCATTGAATTGCCGGTCATGTACAAGCTGGGTTACAAGCACAACAACTGCATCGGTTGCGCAAAAGCCACGGGGGCCGGCTACTGGAACAAGGTGCGCCGAGACTTCCCGCTGATGTTCGCCAGGATGGCCGTCGAGTCGCGCCGGCTCGGTGTTCGGATTGTGAGAGTTGGCGAGCAACGCATCTTCCTTGATGAACTTCCGGAAGGCATCGGCAACTACCAAGACGAGCCTGAGGTGCAGTGCGGTATCTTCTGCCATATGACAAGCATGGAGATTGCCGCGTAAATGACTGACATTCTTGACCTTGACGGCTGGCACGTCATCGAAAAGCGCCGTGTTGGCACTGAATACGAGATTGAAGCGGAATACACCGTTCAGCCCGATGTCTGCCTCAAGTGCGGCGTCATCGGCAACCTGTACCGTCACGGACCGAAACCCATCGTCTATCGTGACAGTCCCATCCGTGGCCTGCCTGTCCGCCTGGTGGCGAAGGCGCAGCGGTTCAAGTGCAGGGAGTGTGGCGGGACGTTCATCCAGCCCCTGGGTGGCATACACCCCGATATGCGGATGACTGCCAGGTGCGCCGAGTTCATCCAGGACCAGTGTCTGTTGGACACCTTCAAGCGGATTTCCGACCACGTTGGCTGCGACGATAAGACCATCCGCACCATCGCCCACGGCTACATCGACCGGCTCAACGCCGCCTACAAGCCCTGGCTGCCGGAATGGCTCGGCATCGACGAAACCATGATTGACGGAGTTCAGCGGTGCGTCATCACCGACGTGGTGAACCGCGTTCCCATTGACATGCTGCCTGACCGCGACCTGCCGACCGTAACGCAGTGGCTTTATCAGTTCCGTGACCGACGCATGGTCAAGGGGCTGGCAATCGACATGTGGCGGCCATACAAGACTGCCGCGCATACCGTATTCCCCGGCCTCCCGGTCATCATCGACAAGTTCCACCTGGTCAGGATGGCCAACACCGCCATGGATAATGTGCGCATCGCCCTGGCCAAGGACCAGAGCAAGGTGGTTGGAAGAGATTGGATGAGGCGCAAGGTGCTGCTTCGGATGCGCTACAAGAACCTTGATGAGAAGGGGCGCTTCAACCTCCAGATGTGGTTGGACAACGAACCAGAGGTGGCCATTGCCTACCGCCTCAAGGAAGCCTTCTACGACATCTACGATGCACCGACCAAGAAAGCAGGGGCCGAGCTCCTCGACGCCTGGCGGGAATCTGTGCCGGCCAGGATGCGGAAGACCAAGAAGGACTTCAAGCCACTCATGACCTGCACGGCCAACTGGCGGGAAGAGATGCTGGCTTACTTCGACCACCCTATCAGCAATGGCTACACGGAAGCCCTGAATGGGGTGGCGAAGGTCATCAACCGGGCAGGACGGGGGTACAGCTTTGAGGTGCTGCGCGCCCGGCTGCTGTTCAGCAAGACCTACCGACCAGTAGAGACTGAATTGGAAGACCTGCCAGAGCCAGAGACGGAAGTGGTCGAGGTTACACGGCGCGGCCACGCCAGCGCTCGCCATGCGCTCCTGGCAAAGGGCGAGAACCGATGCGCATCCTGCGGCGGAATCTATGAACCAGAGCACCTGTACGTCACCCGAATGGGGCCGCTTCTCGAAGACGAACCGGATATGAATCTGGTCGTGATGTGCGGCACCTGCAAGGTGCGATTCCACACGGACGGAGTTAGTCGCCATGATTCACCTTCCACACCTTAATCCGGAGAGCCTTGATTTCTACCAGGTTGGCTTGCATGAGAATTTCTATGACGAGCTCAAGCGGTATCTGAAATCGGAGGGATGAGAAATGGCACACGCGCTGACTGCTGAGGATCTGTACCAGGACCTCCGCCAAATGCCGCCCACCGAGCGGCAGAAATTTTTCGTGATCCTGTCCACGAATGCATTTCGTGGCGAGGATCTGAGCCATGAACAACTATTCGGCCACCTCGCCGGCGATGAATTCACGGCTCAGGAGGCCTCCGAATATTTGGAGGTCTCGATGTCGACTTTCCGCCGTATCGTCACCAGCGGCAAGCTGGCGCCGAGCTCGACCGTCGGCCGTAACCAAATGTTTGCTGTCCCTGACCTCAAGGCCTTCAAGAAGGCACTTAAGGTCGCGAAGGGCTGATAGAGACGGCCTGACCAAGTGTTGCGAGCACGTGGCCAGGCCTGACCATGTTCACCATCTAGGGAGATGAAAATGGCTAAATCGAATTCTAAGGCACCCAGGACACCCAAGGCTGCCGAGTTCAAGGCAGAGCCCAAGCAGGGCGACCTCTTCGTCTGCGAGATTGCGAACTGGCCAGTCAAAGATGACCTGGCCAGTATGGAGGTGCCAATCTTCAGCCTGGCCAAGCAGCGCGATTTCGACATCCGTGAGTACAAACGCGGCGATCGGTACGTACGGATTGCGCCGTCGGCCCATGGGGCCGCGACTGTCTTCGACAAGGATCTGCTGCTCTACATTGCCTCGCAGATTGTCGAAGCGCGTAACCAGGGCAAGCAGGTCTCACGCACGGTGAAGATCGACAGCATCGACTTCCTGCTGGGAACGGAACGAGGTGATGGCCGTGCATCCTTCGAGCGAATCCTCGACATGCTCCGCCGTCTCAAGGGAACGACGATCGAGACCAACATTCCGACAAATGGGCTCATCCAGACGCAAGGATTTGGGCTCATCGATGCCTATGAAGTGCTGTCCGAGAAGATGCGCACAGAGACGAAGGTGGACAACAAGACTGGCGAGAACAAAACAACGGCCCGTTATCGCTTGCTCTCCTTCACTGTGACCATCAGTGAGTGGCTTTACAACGGGCTCCTGAATTACGAGGTCCTGACCCTCGATCGAGGTTATTTCAGACTGAGCCGCTCGATCGAGCGCCGGCTGTATGAGATTGCTCGTAAGCACTGCGGCGATCAGCCAATGTGGAAGATCAACATCGACCTGCTGGCCGAGAAGATCGGTATTGCGGGAAAGCGCTTCAAGGTTCGGGAGGAACTGCGTCAGGCGATCGAGGCCGACCAGCTGCCGGAGTATCGGATCGCTCTCGACACCGGAAAGAATCCCGACGACGTGGTGTTCTACACCCGGGAAGGCGCCAAGTTTGCCAAGGAACTGCATCGGACGGGTGACTACCACTGGTTCCAGTCGCTCGAGCGTCCCGACAACGTTGAAAAATGGCGTCGATCGAAAGCGGAGCAGGCCGCCTAGCAACCGGCTATCGGGGATGCAGTGCACCGGCTATCGGGGATGTTTTTACCGGCTATCGGGGATGAACAAAACGACCTGCATAGCCCGTAATCATCGGCCACTACAGGCTTTTCATGAATTCTGCCCTTTTGGAGTCGTATCTCCGCCAAAAATCGCCAACCGGCTATCGGGGATGTTTTTCACCGGCTATCGGGGATGTTTTCGGGGGTTATCCACAGATGCCGAGCCGGAACCGGCTATCGGGGATGTTTTCACCGGCTATCGGGGATGTTTTTCACCGGCTATCGGGGATGCTCGTTACCGGCTATCGGGGATGCAAGTTGCCCGGAAAGCCGCGCCACTGCGTGGTTTCAAAAACGTTAACACGCGCGCGCGTTTAACCAAGCTTTTATTAACGTTTTAACGCTGGGCCGCGCCTTTCTGGCCCGCCACCACTACTCCGTGAGCCGCAGGGTAAGAATTCGACCCCCCCGATGGGGGGCAAACCGCCGCCCATACGGGCGGCTGGACGACCCCCGAAACCCTCCGGGGCATCCACCGTCCTGTGCACGCCGACCCTAAAGACCAATCGAGCGCCCTACGGGCGAACGAAGGCGCGGCAAGCCGCGCCGGCGCAACACCACCGCCCATTCCGACTATAGTCGGCATCACAGAGGAACCGCCGCCAAAAGCGTCTATAGGGAGAGAAGGAGGATTCAAGGCCTGCGCCCTGAATCAACCGCAACGGGTCAGCAACGGCCCAGGAAGGGCCGCCAGCGCATTGAAACCG
Organism: Pseudomonadota bacterium; assembly: GCA_021802595.1. The sequence goes on along the minus strand of JAJZRT010000243.1, from coordinate 568 downwards.
GAGCGGCAAGGGCATCCCCTCGCCTGCCCCGGAAAAACGCCTCAAATCGCCGCGTTTAGAATTTCCACGCCGCACCGACTCGGGCGACCGGCCGACCGCCGCCGGCGGTGGCCACACCGGCATTCACCAGGGCGCCATTGCTCAAGGCCTGGCCGAAGGTGACACCGATGGCCTGTTGCCCGTTGTAGAAGCCGCCGCCGACCGCGATAGCCCGCTCACCAGGTGCGAGCGCCGGCAGAGCCGGCGAGGCGGCCACGGCCGCGATTGCCTGGCTGTATTCCCGCCGCACAGAGTTGATAGCCTGATCGGTGTAGGCCTTGGCATCGTTGAGGATCGCGCCGCCATCGACGCCGCCGACCCCGGCAATAGCCGCCTGCAGCTGGCCGAGGTTCACCGCGTCCGTCGATTGTGTGCCAGCCGCTACGCCCGTGACCTGGCGCCCGCCGACCTCGACCGAGTTTGCCCGCGTGGCCGTGCTGCCGGCGCCGAGCGCCACCGATCCGGTGGCCAGCGCCTGGCTACCCGTTCCCACCGCCGTGCTGTTGGTGGCCGCCGCGTTGGTGCCTGG
>JAJZRT010000242.1 GCA_021802595.1 Pseudomonadota bacterium | reverse complement strand
ACTAGTACCATGTAACAACTATAACCTCGGATAAAGGTGCGTCAACTTTATCCGCGCATCCGAAGTTGTAAATTGCCAGTTAATCTTCTTCGAGCGGTTGTTTCGATCTTGCTCCCATGCAACCACTTCGGCCTTTATGTTCTCCATGCTGTCTATTCTGCGGCCAAGGCATTGCCCCTTTAATACGCTGAGTTCAATCTCCGCCATATTCAACCAACTCCCATGTTTGGGTGTGTAATGGATATCGAGGCGTTCCGCCAGGCGTCTGGCCTCCTTGGGGTCAAATGCCTCGTATAACGATGCAATGCTGTGGGTGTTCAAGTTATCCATTACCAATCGCACCTTGACCGCATCCGGGTAGCGTTCGTCGAGCATTTCCTTTATCTGCGACGCCCAATCCTTTCTTGTTCGGCGCTCCGTGATGGCAATATGCCTTTTGCCGGATAACGGTTCCACTTCCATGAAGATTTCCGCCACACCATTCCTGACATATTCATCGTCCATGCGCGCAATCCGGCCAGGTGCGCACGGGACGGGCTCCCTGACTTCGCCGATCAATTGCTTGCTCGATTCATCCATGCAAATCACGGGATAGCAGCGGTCATAGGGGAGGTGGTAAACCTCCAGCACGTCCTCCATATTCGCTACAAATGCGGCGCTCCCTTCCGGCGGGATTTTCCAGTACTTGCTGAGGTGAGGTTTAAGTTCGTTTTTTTTAAAATCCGCTGTACGGTCATGTGCGACACGGATTCGGCTATTTCAAGTTCGACGGCTTTGCCGGCAAGCAGCCTGACCGTCCATCTGGCACGGCCATCCGGGGCGTCAGAGCAAGCCAAGGCGATCAGTCTCGCCTCGAATGCCCCATCAAACTCGATTTCGCGCGGCGGCTTTTCTAAAGGCTTGCGATCGAGCGCGGCTTCCAAACCTTCCTCTACAAATTGTTTCTTGATGTGCTCGATAGTTCGGCTGCTTATTCCGAGCGCCTCTGCTGCATCTGCAACCTTCCACGCGGGACCACCGGCTCCGGCGTCACACAATAACAGCGCGCGGGCATGAATAAACTTTCTTGCGCTGATCTTTCCCCGTTTCGTCAAAGCATCAAGTTCGTTGCGCTCTTGCCCGGTGAGCGTTACCCGGTATCTCGGTGGCATGGCGGACTCCTTTTGTTGAGGTTTCCGCCAGTATGTCACAGGGCGATATAATACGAAACAAATAATGTTACATGGTACTAGCACCAACGTGCGATACAGAAGCTCGGTGCCCGTCAACCGCTAATTGCGATTTTACGCTCGCGTTACAGTAACCAAGAAAGAGCCGAAATCAACCACGGATTACGGATACCCCAAAATTGTTGGCCGATGCCGACATGCAAGCACGTTCCAGCGTACGCGGTCGGAAGCAACTCCCTGATGCGCGGATGGCGATCAGTTTTGCGGTGCGGGCTCCGGTGTGTATTTGCCTTTGCCGTCCCCCATGAAACGTCGGCGGCGTGCTTCGCTCGCCGCGTTGCAGAGGGCATCGCCCATCTTCGCGTGGTCTTCCCTGCACAGGCGCTGTACTTCCTTGAGCCGTTCGGGATTGGCGGCCAGTGATTCGACGGTGTCCGTCGGAGCGGGCTTTTCGCAGGCGGTCAGAGCCAAGGCTAACAACAGCATGGTGGTCTTCTTCATGACGATTCCTTACTATGTGTGCGTGCAAGCATCTGCCTCAAGTGCCTGCACTTGAATTCGAGTTCTCTGCGGCAACCACTCGGGCAACGAAACGGCTCAATGGTTCGGATGGTTCCGTGTTGGGTCGTAGCAAGTAGGTGGTCAGCATGATGGGACGCCCCGCCAGCGGGCGAGCCACGACTTCCGGGTGGCGGCAGACCATCATGTGGGATTCTTTGGCAAAGCTGAGTCCGTAGCCAGCGGCTACCAGTGTCATCATTAGGTCGAAGGTCGCCGCATGTTCGGCCACGACAGGTTCTACATTGGCGGCGCGCAAAATATGCTCGATTTGTCGGTAGCAGCCTTCGTAAATCTCCGGGTGGCACAGTATCAGCGGGTAGCGGATCAGCTCCCCCAGTGGAATGCGCTTGTACGCCAGCAGTGGATGACGTGCCGGAACGGCGATCACCAACGGATCGCTCCACACTGACTGAACGACGATGCCTTCACCGACCTCGGTCGCGTGGGCGAGTCCGGCATCGAATAAACCGCCACGCAGGCCTTTCACCTGTTCCGCCAGAGGAACCTCGAACAAGCGAATTTCGACATCGGGTTCCTCTTCTCGACATTGCGCCAGCAAGGAGGAAAGCCATGGCTGGGTGATGCCGTCGGACAGCGCGATGCGCAGCGTGCCGCGATAGCCAGTGGCGGCGGCTTTAGTGCTGGCGATGGCCTGTTCCAGCGTGGACAGAACGCGGTGAGCTTCGTTCAGGAATACTTGTCCGGCCCAGGTCAGGCGAGTGCTGCGCGTGGTTCGCTCGAACAACTGCACGCCCAAGTCATACTCCAGGTCCTTGATCGCTCGGGACAGCGGCGACTGTTCGATATGCAGTCGTTCCGCAGCGCGAGCGAAGTGCAATTCCTCGGCGACAGCGATAAAGTAGCGAAAATGGCGCAGTTCCAATTCAGCTCCCCCCGACATCTCTTTCACTCTGCCTAGCGCGTCCCTGATGTTCCGGTTCAAGTGGCAAGCGAGAAACGCAGTACAGCCATAGCTCGCTCCACCACCCTATATGCAGCAGGACAAGTGATCGCGTCATGATGTCTATTGGTGTACCCATTGCAAAGTGGCCGCTCATCCTTTGGGGGTGGCCGATAGCACCGACCCATTGGAGACGGTCAGCACCTCCATCACATAGATCCAGCCGGCCTCGGGTTGATCCGTCCGAGTAGCTCTCGATGATGCCCATCATTCGTCCACCTGATCATCCCGTTGATGACCGCTTCGGCCAATTCGATCGAATACTGTTGCTCCTTGGCGTCCACCGCATGAACTTCAAGTTTTCGGGTAAATCAACCTCATTGGTGATCCTGATGAGATTGCATTTCAGGCAGAAGCGCTTGCCTGATCCTCGTAGGCCAACAGACGTAAGGCATTGATCACGACAACTATGGTCGAGCCTTCGTGCACGAGCACCGCCACACCGATCCCCGCCCAACCAAATAAAGTGGCGGGAATCAGCAATGCCACCACACCCAGCGACACCCACAGGTTCTGGCGAATGATGCGCCTTGATGCGCGGCTCAAGGCCACGGCAAACGGCAGCTTGGAGAGATCGTCGGCCATCAGCGCCACGTCCGCCGTTTCCAGCGCCACATCGGTGCCGGCCCCGCCCATGGCGATGCCCACCGTGGCGAGTGCCATGGCCGGCGCATCGTTGACCCCGTCGCCGACCATGGCCACCTGGCCGTAGCGTTGCCCGAGTTCCTCCATGGCCTTGACCTTGTCTTCCGGCAACAGGCCTGCTTTCACCTCGTCCAGACCCACCGCGTCGGCGATGGCGCGGCCCACGCGTTCGTTGTCGCCGGTAAGCATGATGGTCTTGCGGATGCCGGTCTGGTGCAGGCGTTCCAGTACCTGCTTCACGCCCTCGCGCGGTATGTCAGCCAAGGCCACGACGCCCATAAACGTTCCGTCCATCTGGATAAGCATGATGCTTTTGCCTTCCGTCTGGAGACGCGCTGCCTGCTGCTGAATCGCTTCGGGGATGGCTTCGCCGTCAAACAATTTGGCGTTACCGATGGCGATTTTTTGCCCGTCGAATTCGGCGCGCAATCCTTTCCCGGTAACTGCTTCGACCTCGCCGGCTTCACCCCAACTTAAACCACGCCGCTTCGCCTCTGTCACCACCGCCTGCGCCAGCGGATGCGCGCTGCGGCTTTCCACGGCCGCAGCAATGGTCAACAGATGTGTCTCGTCTCCGCTGACAGCGACGACGTCGGTCACCTTAGGCTTGCCGATTGTCAACGTACCGGTCTTGTCGAAGGCGATGGCGGTGAGCACGCCGAGATTTTCCAGATGCGCGCCGCCCTTGATCAGTACGCCGCCACGCGCAGCACGCGCGATGCCGGAGAGCACCGCCGACGGCGTGGCGATGGCCAGCGCGCACGGGGAAGCCGCCACCAGCACCGCCATGGCGCGGTAAAAGGATTCGGCAAAGGGGAAGCCGAATAGCGGCGGCAGCACGATGAGCAATGCCGCACCCACCAGCACGACGGGCACGAAGATCCGCTCGAAGCGGTCTGTGAAACGCTGGGTGGGTGATTTTTGCGTCTGCGCCTCAGCCACCATCGTCACCATGCGCGCCAGCGTGTTCTCCCGCGCCAGCTTGGTCACCTCAATCGTCAGCACACCTTCGCCGTTGACCGTGGCGGCGAACACCTTGTCGCCGGGCTGCTTGTCCACCGGCATGGATTCGCCGGTGACCGGCGACTGGTCCACCGCCGAGTTGCCGGATGCAACTTGGCCGTCGGCGGGGATGCGCTGGCCGGGTTTGACGACCACCCGGTCACCGCGCTGCAAGTCTTCGACCCGCACTTCGATCTCCGCACCATCCCGCTGCACGATGGCCGTCTTGGGCGCCAGTTCCGCCAGTGCCTCGATGGCCTTGCGCGCACGGTCCATGGCCATGTGTTCCAGCGCATGACCCAGGCTGAACAGGAACAGCAGCAGCGCGCCTTCTTCCCAGGCGCCGAGCGCCGCCGCCCCGGCTGCGGCGACGATCATCAGGGTGTCGATGTCGAAGCGGCGGCTCAGCAGGCTCTGCCAGGCGTCGCGCAGGGTATAGAAGCCGCCCGCCGCGTAGGCGCCCAGCAACAAGCCGAGCGATAGATTGCGCGGCGCGCCGGCGAGACCCGCGAGCCAGCCCGTCAGTAACAGCAAGCCGGCAACGCCACTGAAAATAAGCTCGCGATGCTCGGCGAACCAACCGGCCTCATGGCCTTCCTCCAGCACAGAATAACCGAGCGCCTGGATGCGCCGAATGATCGCCGTGCGCTCAATTTTTTCACTGTCATACTCCAGGCGCAGGCGCTCGGCGGCATAGCTCACCGAGGCTTCCAGCACCCCGTCCGTGCGTTGCAGCGCATGCTCGATCACGGTGGCGCAGGTGGGGCAGTCCATGCCGTCGATGCGCAGGCTCTCGTGACGAAAGCGGTTGCCGATTTTCGCGCCGGCCGCTTGCGCCAGCTCACGCACCCGGCTCACGCTGAATTGCTGCGGGTCGTAGTGCAGACAAAGGCGGGCGCTGCCGTCTTCGCGGACCAGGTGTACCTTTTCCAAGCCTTCGGCCTGCAGCAATTTGGTCAGCCGCCCCACACAGGCGTCGCGCTCGTCGGGGATGTCCGGCAAGACCAGGGACAAGTCCAGTTCAAGTTTTTCAGCCATGCTGCGGCTCCTAGGGAATATTTATTACAGCGGGGTATGCGCTGCGTTACTGCTGGGGTTTGCCACACTGACCACAAAACTTTGCGCCCGCCGTCAGCTCCGCGCCGCAGCTGGAACATTTATTGGCCGACAGGGAAGCGCCGCATTGCTGGCAGAAGCGTGCTTCGGCCGTATTGGCGCTGTAGCACTTGGGGCAGGGATTGCCGGGATTGCCGCCGCCTGGGCCGCTGCCTTGCGGATAGCCTGGATAACCGCCGTAGCCGCCGTGTCTGGAACCGCCGTGATGACCGCCTTGATAGCCGCCGTGGTGTCCGCCGAATCTGCCGCCCATCAAATTGCCCAGCATCCGTTCAAAGAATCCCATGATTTACTCCTTTGCAGTTCGCTCTTGAAAGAGATGACAAATTCGCGCCGCCGCACCTGGGGTAACAGCCGGGCGTGCGCTTGACGCAAAGCCGCGCTTATTCGTGCATGCCCTTGATAAGAATCGCCTGGACGATATCGGTCACATAAATCCATCCCGCCTCGATCTGGCCGGTATGCGCGGTGCGCTCGATGATGCCCACCAGTTCATCCACCTGATGGTCTTCGCAGATCAACTCCAGTTTCGATTCGTTGATCACCACTTCGGCCAATTCGATCGAATAATGCTGCTCCCTGGCATCCACCGCCTTCAGCAGGCTTTGCACCGGGATGACGGACAGATTGCGGCAGCCAGGCATTCCGCCCGCGTTGCATTGCCCCGACTCTTTCAGGGCGCGAATCACATCGGCGATGCGGTGGTTGTGGATATAAGCCTTGATTTC